>CAZEUR010000007.1:0-42797 GCA_964515175.1 uncultured Holosporaceae bacterium
TGAGATTAAATTCCATATTAAGCTTCCCATCTTCGTGGCCCGGGAATGGGTGCGTCACAGAACCGCCAATATCAATGAATACTCGGCGCGTTACTCCATTATGGACCGTGAATTCTATACCCCCACGCCTGATGTGTTGGGGAAACAATCTTTGGTAAATCGCCAGGGACGCGGAGAGATCCTGAACTCTGAGGAAGCCGAAAAAGTTCTACACCTCCTGAAGCGAGATGCCGCCCAATGTTATGACACCTATGAGGATCTTCTAAATGAAAAAGAAGGCGGCACTGTGTTCAAGCCAGGAGAACTTGGGTTAGCCCGAGAACTTGCCCGTATCAACCTACCCGTTAATGCCTATACCCAATGGTATTGGAAGATTGACCTGCATAATCTATTTCACTTCCTCTCTTTACGGGCAGATCCTTATGCGCAGCATGAAATTCAAGTTTATGCGAAGACCATGTTAGCCCTTGTGGAGAAATGGGTCCCCACAGCGTGTGCCGCTTTTATGGAGTACCGCCTAAAAGGCAGATCCATTTCCGGAAAAGGATTAGAGGTCATCAAGAAAATGATCGCAGGCGATCCCGTCACGGCCGAATCCATTGGTATGGGCACTCGAGAATGGCGTGAATTGATGGATATCCTGGAGCGCCCTGAAAAATAAACCTCACTTTTTATAAAAGTGGGTTTACGTTGTGCCAAAAAAATGGTACCACTGATGGAGTTTTTGGATAAGGAGTCCCATGAAGAAACGTATCGGAATTATCACCAGCGGCGGCGATTGTGCCGGCCTTAACGCCACCATTCGCGCTATTGTTCATTGTGCCAAGCTAAAATATGGGTGGGATGTGATCGGCATTGCCCGTGGTGGCCAAGGCCTTCTAGGGAACGATGTGGATTATCGAGACCTTCAAGTTGACTTTGGGGGCATTGACCACATGATGCTCCAGATGGGAGGCACCATTCTAGGTACCACCACAAAAGGAGATCCCCTTGCCTTCAAAATGCCCAATGGGGACGTAATCGATCGTTCTTCTGAAATGGCGCGTAATTACCATGCCCTCAACCTGAGTGGTCTCATCATCACCGGGGGGGATGGTAGCTTTAAAATAATGTCGGAAGTAGCCCGTCGGGGTGACATGAAGATCATCGGCATTCCAAAAACCATTGATAATGATATTGGTCTCACAGAAGCGCTTGGCTTTCAAACTGCAGTGTCTGTTGCCACAGAAGCACTTGATCGCTTGCAGCCCACAGCTGCCAGCCATAACCGCGTTATGGTACTTGAAGTGATGGGGCGCGATGCGGGCCACATTGCGCTGAACTCTGGTATTGCGGGCGGGGCTGATATTATTCTCATCCCTGAAATTCCTTTTTCAATGGAGGCAGTCGTTCATAAAATAGACTCTATCACGAAAACAGGGCGTACTTTTGCACTCATTGTTGTCTCTGAATCCGCTAAACCTAAAGGGGGAGATGCTCTTATGGTTCAGTACCGAGACGGATCCAAACGGTATGGCGGAATCGGAAACTACCTAGGCGCAGAGCTCAACAAGATCATGGATATTGAAACCCGCGTTACCGTTTTAGGACACGTTCAACGAGGAGGCCAACCAGTCGCTCAAGACCGTGTTTATGCAGCGGCTTTTGGCGTACGCGCCGTTGAGCTACTCGCTGAAGGCAAGCATGATCGCATGGTAGCCTGGCGTGATCGAGAAATTATTGATGTAAGCATCTCAGAGGCCATAGCCACGTATCAGAACGTAGACCTGAATGGCCCTCTCGTCAAAACAGCCCGTGGCCTTGGGATTTGTTTGGGAGATTAGGCCTCTTCCCTCAACAGCCTTTTCTTAATCTCTGATCCCCAATAGTAATTGCCCAGGCCACCGCTTTTGGGCAATACCCTGTGGCAAGGAATTAGAATAGAAATGGGATTTTTGCTAACGGCGGTTCCCACCGCTCGATATGCCAAAGGATACCCGCTTAAGGACGCAACCTCTCCATATGTTTTTGTCTCTCCTCGAGGGATTGCCAGCAATACATCCCACACGCGTCGTTGAAAAGGCGTGCCCCAAAGCTCCAACTCCGTAGTATCTTGAAGCACTCCTTCTACAAATGTTGCCTTATGCCATCTTTTTCGCCTTTTTAAAT
This sequence comes from uncultured Holosporaceae bacterium, assembly GCA_964515175.1. GTDB lineage: Bacteria > Pseudomonadota > Alphaproteobacteria > UBA7879 > UBA5542 > CAIWGV01. The sequence goes on from CAZEUR010000007.1 coordinate 2,149, forward strand.
CTATCTTCACCTGCTCCACAGAAAATCCATTCCCTGACAGGCCACAGGCTACAAGCTTCGTGCCTCGATAAAGATAAATAGCATCTCCTTCCACAGAAAAGGATAGGACTATATTTTTAGCATGAGTCTTTTGATCCTCGGGAGAGGGGTAAGAGATTTTAAGAGGCGTTTTTATCAGCATGATAGAGAACTCTCACAATTTTTTGGAGAGTTTCTTTCAAGATCTTTTCATCTTTTCCCTGAACCATGACCCGTACCAAGGGCTCCGTTCCAGAGGGGCGAATCACAACGTCCCCACCTTGCTTGTGAAGATCATTTTCAATGATTTCCAGAGAAGTTTTAACCTCTTCCATTTTTAAAATTTTTGGATTTTTAAGAGTTACATTTTCCAAAAACTGAGGAACAGGCTCAAACACCCGGCAAATCTGACTTGCTGGTTTTTTGGAACGCACCAAAATAGCAAGCACCTGAAGAGCTGCAATGAGTCCGTCTCCTGAACTCCCATAGTCAGCTAAAATAACATGTCCAGAAGGTTCTCCTCCTAGATTGCAGTTGTGCTCAATCATAGCCTTGCCCACATATCTATCCCCCACGGGGGTTTGGATAACCTTGAGCCCTTTGGATTCTAAAATATTTTTGAATCCTAAGTTTGACATGACCGTTGTCACAACAGTATTGCCTTCCAAAAGACCTTGGTCTTTCCAAGCCAAAGCAATCATGGCCAGGATATGATCTCCCTCCACAAGAGATCCCTTTTCATCACTAATTGCCACACGGTCGGCATCTCCATCGAGTGCAATGCCTATATCGGCACTATGCTCCACAACAGCTTGCTGCATGGCCCCCGGAGACGTTACCCCGTACTCTAAATTGATATTGCATCCATCGGGACTTACGCCAATAGGAATAATTTCAGCACCCAGTTCCCACAAAATAGTTGGGGCAATTTTGTAAGCGGCGCCATTAGCACAGTCAATGACGATCTTTAACCCATCAAGGCGTAACCCTTCTGGGAAAGTTGATTTAATGAATTCAATATAGCGTCCTGGGGCATCATCTAACCGTTTGGCTCTTCCCAAATTTTTTGCAGGGGCCAAATCGCTACCTTCAAAATCTTTCATACGCTGCTCAATGCGAACTTCAACTTCATCGGATAACTTATGGCCTCCTGGACCAAAAAGCTTCACCCCATTATCTGTATAAGGATTATGGGAAGCAGAAATCATAACGCCCAGATCCGCACGTAAAGACCGGGTCAACATGGCAACAGCCGGCGTTGGAAGGGGCCCCACAAGAACCACATCCATTCCCACAGATATAAATCCAGCCGTTAACGCCGGCTCCAGCATATAGCCAGAAAGGCGAGTGTCTTTTCCAATGACAACCGTGTGACGATGCTGTCCATTTCTAAATTCAAGGCCTGCCGCTTGCGCTAAACGCAAGATCACATCTGGTGTCATGGGGGCCACATTTGCCCGTCCTCTCACCCCATCTGTTCCAAATATCTTGCGAGCCATAACAGTTCCTTATGCGGGCTGAGGTTCAGGAGACAATGACCCCAGGTCTTCTGAAGATTTTTTCTTCTTAAGAATGGGCAAAGAGGATTTCTTGGGCTCTCGTGGTTTGGGTAGCTCCTCCCGCCTGATAGGTTTACCCTCCAAAAGATCTTTGATTTCGTCCCCAGTCAACGTTTCAAACTCAAGAAGCGCTTGGGCCAAAATCTCCAGCTGTTTAGCTTGCTTCGTCAAGATTGTTTGAGCCGTTTCATATCCCATTTCCACAAGTTTGCGGATTTCCTTATCAATCGCTTCTGCTGTGGATTCAGACATATTTTGGGTTTGGGTAACGGAGTGCCCCAAGAATAGTTCTTGTTGTGACGCCCCATAGGCCAAAGGTCCTAGTTTTTCACTGAGTCCCCACTCTGTGACCATACGTCGTGCCAGCTCCGTTGCGTATTTAATATCGGAAGAAGCACCCGTTGTGACTTTCTTACGACCAAAGATTTTTTCTTCCGCAACCCGTCCGCCCATCAACACCGCTAAATGAGCCTCAAGACGCGCAATGGTCTCAGACAAACGATCCCCCTCTGGCAAGCGCATTACCATTCCCAAAGCACGGCCTCGAGGAATGATGGTTGCCTTGTGGATAGGGTCTGAGTCGGGCAGGTAAAACCCAACCAGTGCATGTCCCGCTTCATGGTAGGCAGTTAACTTTTTTTCTTCATCACTCATGACCAGAGACCGTCTTTCGCTTCCCATCATGACCTTATCTTTTGCTTCTTCAAGTTCTTTCATGCCCACAAATCGTCGCCCTCTGCGTGCCGCAAGAAGGGCCCCCTCGTTGATAAGATTCGCAAGATCTGCGCCCGAAAACCCAGGTGTGCCGCGGGCAATAATCTTTGCATCTACATCAGATGCTTTTGATACTTTTTCCAAGTGAACACTCAAAATCTGTTCCCGACCCTTCACATCGGGCGCTGGCACCACAACTTGCCGGTCAAAACGACCGGGCCGCAATAGAGCAGGATCCAAGACGTCAGGACGATTGGTGGCTGCCACCAAAATAATTCCCTCATTGGATTCAAATCCATCCATCTCCACGAGCAGCTGGTTGAGGGTCTGTTCCCGCTCATCATTACCACCCCCAAGACCTGCACCGCGATGACGTCCCACCGCATCGATTTCGTCCACAAAAATAATACAGGGTGCCTGTTTTTTTGCCTGCGCAAACATATCTCGAACACGACTCGCTCCAACACCCACAAACATTTCAACAAAGTCCGATCCCGAAATGGAAAAGAAAGGAACATTCGCCTCTCCAGCAATGGCGCGCGCCAACAATGTTTTCCCATTCCCAGGGGATCCAATCAGCAATACGCCTTTCGGAATTTTTCCACCCAGCCGCTGAAACTTTTGAGGATCTTTCAAGAACTCTACAATTTCTTCTACTTCTTGCTTGGCTTCATCAATGCCGGCCACGTCTTTAAAAGTGATTTTTCCAACTTTTTCATTCAAAAGCTTGGCTTTTGAACGGCCAAACCCCATGGCACCTTTGCCTCCTCCCTGCATTTGACGATAAAAGTAAACCCAAACAGCAATAAACAGAAGAGTTGGAAACCAGGACAGAAAGAGTCCCAGAAGAGAAAAATGATCATCTTCCCGACTGAGAGCCTCAACCCGAACTCCATTTTTGGCAAGAGCATTAGCAACTTCTGTTCTTTCTGGAATTTTTGTAATAAAGGCAGAGTCATCCAGGCGTTTTCCTGTCACCGTATCGCCCCGCATTACTACTTCTTTAATCTGATGATCATCAGCTGCCCTCTGAAAAGTTGTGTAATCGATGACTTGGCCTTTTGATTTGCCCCCTTCATCAATAAAAAACTGATAGACCATCACCAGCCCGAATACGACGAGCAAGAGCAGCCAGAAATTTCTTTGATTTACACTCATTTTAGATCTCCTAAGAACGGTACAGTCTACCTTTAAACAAATAAGGACGCAAGGAGAGAATTTCTAGGCCTAAAGCTCATTTCCAATAAAGGATCCTTAGAAATCAAGGGAATATCAATTACCTTATTCCCTTCCCAGAGCGCTGGAAAAGCCTGTGCGATGGGAGGGAATGCCTCAAAGAGCCCCTCTTTTTTTACCTGAGCCCATCCTTGAAGCCCCACCCTTTCAACTCTTAAGCCAATAGCTTTTTTGCTTATTTTATTTACAAAAAAACGATTATCCCACAAAAATGGCACTCCATCAGAAATAATCCGAGACTCTACCCTTGCCTCCCGAATCACAACTATTTTCTCCTGCAAAGGCTTCAATTGACATCCTCCACAAGTGGCTGAACTACCCTTCTGCAATTTATCAAATAACAATTGAAGACGTGTCTGTCTCGGTAAATACTCAAGTCCACCCACACAGCGGAGAACATGGCCCAACAACTTCACACTTAAAGCCGGAGACAAATCCTTTACAAATCTTGGATCTAGCAGTGCATATCCTTCCTTAAAAAGGGAAACATAAACACTGATGGCCGAAAGAAGAAACCTTTCTTGTTCTTTCCGTTGGGCTTGATATGCCTCCAGAGTTTCTATGAGAGAGTCTTTAAAAAGCTCCTTTTCTTGGCGCACTTGAACCCGGCGAAATTTAAGATTCTGGTTACTGGGGTCATTCACATGAGGATGATCCCCCAAAATTTCTTTAAGCTCCTCTTTCGTGAACTCCAAAAGGGGGCGTAAAGTTCTTGTATGCTCAAATTCTTGACAAGCACTCATACCCGCCAATCCCCATGGGCCACTTTGGGAATCCTTTCGAATCTTTAAGGTTTCAATCGCATCTCCCTCATGATGGGCCACCAAAAGATGAAGGATTTTTTCTTGCGCACACCTTTCCAGAAGAAGTTCATATCTAGCCTCTCGTGCTTTGTGTTGGATACCTGATACAACAGGTCCGTGCTGCCATTGGAGGATAGTACTTGGAATACTCAGCTTCTCCATCCAGATTTTTACTTGCTGTGCTTCTTGGCCAGACTCTTCTCGAAGACCATGATCCACATGGAGAGCCGTCAATTGGCCTCCTCGTGCCTCAACCCAAGAAAGAGCAAGTTTGGCAAGGGCCATACTATCAATTCCCCCGGACACAGCAATAGCAAGATGAGGCTTCTCCTCAAAGGGATGAAACCTTTCCATGGCAGCTTCAAACTTCTTTAGGAAGGTTGACTGGGAACTGGGAGAGGAGGCGTTGGAATCGTACACTTTAGATCAATCGCAAGTTTTTTGGCAGCTTCTTTTTTATCGGTCGAGAGAGCCGGATAATCTGTTTCTATTTTCTGCAATGTTGTGCACGCTTCTGCAGATTTCTCAAGCCCCTGCAAGCACAAAGCAATAATCATCAGAGCGTCAGGCGCATGGGCAGATTTCGGATCTTTCTTATAGCTTTCTGCCGCAAAAAATGCTGCTTCTTTATGGTTTTTGGCTTCATATACAAGGTTCGCTAAATGATAGTAAACTGTACTAGCGAACGTGTGGTCCGAAAACTTCTCAAGGAACTTCCGCAAAAGCTTTTCAAATTTTGCTTTGTTACCCTGCAGCTTATGGCCGATGGATTTCTCATAGAGCTCTTCCGCCGTCATCTGATCAAGTGCTTGAGATTCCTCCCTGTCCTCCAAAGACGACCGGAACATCTCCAAAGAGCTTACCCGTTCCAACAAAGACTGAATATGCTGCTCAAACTCTTCTCTCATCTTTTTGGTTGAAAATTCACTCTCCTCCAAACGCCCAACAAGGGAGGCCACTTGAGTTTCAAGTGCAGATATTTTTTCCAAAAGAAGCGCTGCCGCGGGCGCCGCAACGCCAGGCGTTGCCGTTGTTGGCTCTTGATCCGCCTCTTCCCCTTCTTGAGGGATATGTTTATAGACAAAGGCCTGCAAGGCATCTAAATCGCGTTTGATCCGATCAACGCTTTGATTGCCCATTTCCACAGGTGCATTCATTTCCGCAACTGCAGAAAATGCCAAAAGACTTACTAATAAATACAAAACTTTCTTCATGGATTTATCATACCCGCTTTTGGAGGTATTGTCATCTGGGGTGAGATCTGTACTTTAGGCATACAGTAGACGCTATTCCCTTGCCATTTTGCCCCTCAACCGTTAGAATGCGCCCATGAAATCAAGGAAGGAACACCATGACCCATCGCACCATTGACAGCATTTTATCTCATTATGAATCAGACTCTCCAACCGTTAAAAAATCCCTCACCCGGCTCTTTCAACATGGGGCTTTAGGCGGCACCGGAACCCTTCTCATTTCTGCGGTAGACCAAGGGTTTGAACATGGGCCCAACCGGTCTTTTTTATCGAACCCCGCAGCCCTTGACCCCCATTATCATTATCAATTGGCCATCGATGCCGGGCTTTCTGCCTTTGCAGCTCCCCTTGGCGTTCTGGAAAGCGGCGCGGAAACCTTCGCAGGCCAAATTCCTTTAATTTTGAAAATGAACAGTGGTAACAGCTTGGTCAATTCAGCCTTGCTGAATCAAGCAGTCACCGCTTCCGTTGAGGATGCCATCAGACTTCGATGCGCGGGCATTGGGTTTACCATTTATCCGGGCTCTGATCATACCTACGACATGTATGAAGAGCTTCGTGATTTGGCTGCCAAAGCAAAAGCTCATGGCCTTTTTGTAGTTGTTTGGTCTTATCCTCGGGGAAACATGTCAACAGAAGGAGAGACAGCTCTCGATGTTATCAGTTACGGCGCTCACATGGCCTGTTTGCTAGGAGCCCATATCGTAAAAGTAAAAGTACCAACAGCACACCTGGAAAAGAAGGCCGATAAAGAGGCTATCCAAAAAGCAGGCATTCCCATTGAAACCATTGCAGACCGAATCCATCATGTGGTGAACTGTTGTTTCATGGGGCGTCGTGCGGTAATCTTCTCCGGTGGCACCAAGAAAGGTGAGCAAGACCTGTTAGAAGAAACAGAAGCAATCCGAGACGGCGGTGGATTTGGGTCCATTGTGGGGCGCAACATTTTCCAACGTCCTCGACAAGAATCGCTGGATCTGATAGAGAAGATGGTGAAAATTTACAAGAAGCGTTAGATTTTAAGGAAAACTTTTATGAAAATTTCTGGAAACAGCATTCGCCCCGGTAATGTTATCGAGCATCAAGGTCACTTGTGGGTTGCCGTCAAAATATCCCACACACAACCAGGCAAGGGGGGCGCTTACCTACAGGTAGAACTCAAAGATATTCAGCGAGGCACAAAACTTAATGAACGATTCCGCTCCAGCGAAACCGTAGAGCGAGTTCATTTGGATGAGAGGGAATACCAATATCTTTTCAACTCGGGTGATTCTTATACCTTTATGGATACGGAAACTTACGACCAGATCACTTTGGAAAAAGATTTTTTGGGCGATTCCACAGACTTCCTCCAACCAGACATGATGGTAACCGTCTGTTTGCACGATGAGAAACCCATTACCATCCGTCTGCCCGACACTCTTGTAATGACGGTAGTGGAAGCAGATCCCGTGGTGAAGGGCCAAACGGCGTCTTCCTCCTTTAAGCCTGCGCTCTTGGATAACGGCCATCGCGTTATGGTCCCGCCTCATATTGAATCCGGCATGAAGATTGTGGTGAATACCTTAGATTCCACCTACGTTGAAAAGGCGAAAGAGTAATGTTGCGCCAGAGGATTCTCACCGAATCCCCCATTTTGAATGTGATGATTGAAGCAGCTCAAAAGGCCGGTCGTGGGTTGGTTCGTGATTTTGGGGAAGTGGAAAAACTTCAAGTATCGCGCAAAGGACCTGGGGACTTTGTGTCCAATGCCGACAAAAAAGCCGAGCGTCGCATTGAGGAAATTTTACTTAAAGCCCGTCCTGATTTCAGTTTTTTGATGGAAGAAAGTGGCGAAAAAAAAGGTCTTGATACGGACAATCGTTGGATCGTAGATCCTCTTGATGGAACTCTCAATTTCCTTCATGGCATTCCATGTTTTGCGGTTTCAATTGGATATGAACGCCAAGGAGAGATGGTGGCTGGTGTTATTTATAATCCCATCCTGGATGAACTCTTTTGGGCAGAAAAAGGAAAGGGTGCATTTATGAACTCTGAGCGCCTCCGGGTGGCAGGTCGTAAAAATATCCAAGAATCTCTCTTCATTACGGATGTGACCAACTCTAATCCTGAATCAAAGAAAACCAGCCTCAAACGACAAGAGTCCATGCTTAATGAAGGCGCCATCGTCCGTCTTTTGGGCTCCACCGTTTTGGGCCTCGCCTATGTGGCCGCAGGTCGCGCAGATGGGTATTTTGGAGGATTCGTTCAGCCCTGGGATGTTGCAGCCGGGGTTATTATCGTCCGAGAAGCAGGCGGATTTGTGCAAGAAATTGGCGGCGGATCTCACCCTGAAAGCGGAAAAAGCATCATCGCCACCAACATTGATTTGTTGGAGTCTTTAGATAAAACTGTTAGTTAGAAGACTCTAAAAGCACTGCCGCAATCGTCTCAGCAGCAGACCTGGCTTTCTTCCCTTCCTTCTCACGAGGAATCCCAGTCTGAAGATTATTGTCTAAAAGCTTAATACGTCCCGCCTTAACCTCACTCACCACATGGGCCTTATGAACTGGGTTCATGGCTGTATTTTCGTAAACAATGGCATGCTGAAACGGAAGTACATCGACACTCTCTGAAATGGAAGAAGTAGACTCCCCTGGCACAAACATAAATCCATTGGTTGCTCGAACAGCCCCCAACATCACATCCATATCATTTGAAGGCTGTCCAAACTGAAAATCAAAGACTGTAAAACGATTAGGTAAAACCCCGCTCTTTTTCAACTCCTCTACAAACGCGGCAGTTACAAAATCCAGCTTCCCATCCCTATGCGCCGTTTTTATTTCTGTTTTTGTTTCAGGATCATACTTTCCCGTCCTCGGACCATTTGTAATCAAAAAATGTCCTTTAAAATGTGCCACAGAGCGCGCCAATTGCCTGGCGTTTTCTTCTGTGAAAAAAAGAATCTCGCCTTCAGGTGTTGGCGCATCTCCACCCAAAATAACGCCTTGATAGAGAGCACTCGAGGGCAGCTGATCCCGTCTCTCCAGATAGGCCTTCTTCACAGCTTCAATTTGTCGGTTATGGGCAACTCCAACAGTTTCGATAAGCTGTGTCCGAGAACCCTTCAAGAGTGCTTTAAACTCCTCACGCGCTGCATGAGTCGGCAGCACAATAAAATCTACTTTTCCAATGAGCTGAGGGTGATCTTTGGTTTCCATATGACAAAGGTGAGCAGTGGTTGCCTGATCTACAGGAAGCAATTTTGAAAAGGAAGGGACAGTTTTCTCCCCCACGACTAACAGGATAGGCTTTGGTTCTTGTAGAGCCTTACGGAGAGCCTCTGTGAGCTGTTGCTCTTCCCCCATATTAAACTCTCGCACCTCCACGGGCCGAGACTGGAACATGGCCCGCACAACCCCCCGTATTTGATTTTCGTCCCCTTTATGTCCAAAATCACGATAGATGAAAAGTTGTTGGGCATTGGAAGCGGCTAGATTTGATAAAAATAAGAAGGCAAAACAGAGAAGAACTCTTTTAATTTTCATGACAAACACCCCTTTATTAAATCATCAAAGGTTTAGCAAACTGACGGTAATAGGTCAACTAAACTTTAATCTTTTTCAGATCTTTTTGGAGCTTTTTCAAAACTTCCTGCATATTATTGGGAGCCTTATAAGTCCAATTTTCTAATTTTCCCTCAAAGGGCTGAACAATGCCTTTCTCTTGAAAAGACTGATAGAATCGATCCAGTCTTCTCCCTCCCCCTTCCAACTGCAAAGCATAAATAGGTTTTTCTGTGGAAGCAGCTTCCGACAGCATAGACACAGAGTCATTTGTCACCAGGATATAGTCTGCCAAATCCAGAAAGCCATGATACGGGTTATCACCCAAGCCATTCCATATATACATAGGAGCCTCGCCAAGCGCTGTTTTAAAAGAATGAAACGCTTCCGAAGACGTTCGCCGTGATGCAGTTACCAGAAAACTCATGGGTTGCCGCATAGCCATTTGACGCAAGCGAGATCCATAAAACTCCATGAGAGCTGGGCTTGCTCGATGATGCTTGCTATCTCCTCCCAACAAAACCACAACCCAAGGCCTCGGTAAATCTTTGGGGATGATGCTTTTCCAGATACGCCCCTCTTTGCTCAATTTTTCTTTGTCTAAATTATGGAGCGCTCCTTGAATTTCAATCAAGTTCTTTCCCCCAAGCCCATCATGTTGCGGCGCAATCACCACATCAAAATCAGATAGATCCATCTGAGGATTTTGAAGAAAAATCGTAAAAATCTCTTTGCCCAATTTTCTTTTGATGGTTGCAACAGGTGCTGCCGCACTCCGAGACGCTGCAATGATTACCTGGGGCCAAGGTTCTTCCAATGAATCTCCTTTTTTCTCATCCAATGCAACAAGGGGTTGAATCCAGAAAGGAGGGGGTAGCTTGTTCCAAGGAAACTTTGCCTTAATCCTTTTGATAACGGGCTTTAGGCCCAAAGCCTCTGCAAGCGCAAGGCATTGCTTCTCTGTTCCAATCTTCCCATCTGTTACAATCCATGTTTTAAGGGCCATTAAGCTTGTTCCTTTAATTTCTATATTTACCCAATTTTGTCACCCTCAGGAGCAGAGGGATGTCAGGGTCCCACTTTCTGAGTTTAATCCAGGAAACGTTAAAAGGAAAGAAGAGCATGAAAGCTATATCCCTATGTCGGCGCCTTGTGCCCCCTCTGGATGACGTTTTAGATTGTATTCTCCATCTCCATTAAATACAGTTATGACTCTTTTTGCAATCTTCCAACAAAAAAAAAGCCCCGTCCATTTCTGAACGGGGCCCTTCTCACAATAAATCGTATGATTTATTCTGTGTCTTTCTTAGCTTTCTTTGCCTTTGTAGCTTTTGGAGTCTCCTCAGACTCTGAAGCTTTTTCAGCCTTTGGGGCTTTTTTAGTAGAAGCTTTCTCTTTGATTTTTTCCATATCAATGGCAGCGCCTAGGATATCTCCCAAACGAGCTCCACTGTCAGAAGAACCGTACTCAGCCATGACTTGCTTCTCTTCCGCAATTTCGCGGGCTTTGATAGACAGACTGAGCTTGCGTGTCTTTGGATCAACGCTGATGACTTGAGCATCCACACGTTCTCCAACGGCAAATCGTTCTGGTCTTTGCTCAGAGCGATCCTTTGCAAGATCTCCCTTCCGCAAGAATCCAGGGATTCCCTTATCTGTTGTCACTTCAATTCCGCGATCATTTACAGACTTAACAACACACGTTAGGATATCTCCAGACTTAATGCCATCGAGACTTCCGAATGGGTCTTCTTCCAGTTGCTTGATGCCGAGGTTAACCCGCTCTCTGTCAAAATCAACATCCAAAACCTTAGCCCGGATCACATCGCCCTTCTTAAACTTAGCAAGTGTCTCTGGACCAGATCTCTCCCAAGAGATGTCTGCAATATGAACCATTCCATCGATACCCTCTGCAAGCCCTATGAAAATACCATGCTCAAAGGAATTTTTAAATTCTCCCTCCACAATAGTTCCGATAGGGAACTTGTCGGCAAAATCTTTCCAAGGATTTGGGGTGCATTGCTTGAGGCTGAGCCCAATACGATGCTTTTCAATGTCCACTTCCAGAACCTTAACGTGAATCTTATCTCCCGCATTTGCAAACTTGCTAGGAGGCACATTCTTCTTTGTCCAGCTCAGTTCAGACCCATGAACAAGCCCTTCAATTCCCGGTTCCAATTCAACAAAGAAACCATACTCTGTGAAAGACTTCACTGTCCCTTCAATTTCTGTACCCGGAATGATACGTGTTTCAAGTCCCGTCCACGGATTTTCTTCAAGCTGCTTGAGTCCCAATGAAATACGATTGTTTTCATTAATTTTCAGAATCTTAACATTTAATACTTGTCCCACATGCAAAACATCTGAAGGATGTCCCACACGATTCCAAGAAATGTCTGTCACATGGAGCAGTCCATCAATGCCACCCAAGTCCACAAAGGCTCCATATTCTGTAAGGTTTTTCACAATTCCTTCCATAATATTTCCCTCTTGAATGGTTGCAATAATCTCACTGCGAGCTTCTGCACGACTTTCTTCAAGAATAGCCCGACGAGACACAACAATGTTCCCCCGAGGGCGATCCATCTTCAAAATAACAAACGGTTGGGAAATTCCCATCAGAGAGTAAACATCCTTAATTGGACGTACATCAATCTGGCTGCCTGGCAAAAACGCAGAAGCCCCAGAAATGTCAACGATAAATCCACCCTTCACACGACCTGTAATCACGCCCATGACGCGTTCTTTTTTGCTGAAAGAAACTTCCAACTCTTCCCAAGCTGCTTCCCTGCGTGCTTTTTCGCGACTGAGGACTATTTCCCCATCCCGATTTTCCATACGCTCTAGATAAAGATCCACAATATCTCCAACCTTGAGATCTTGCTCACTTCCAAATCCAAATTCCCGAAGAGCCACACGCCCCTCAGACTTCAGGCCCACGTCAACCACAGCCACATCATTTTCTAATGCAACAATGGTCCCTTTCATAACCTTTCCTTCAAAACTCTTTATTCCATGCAAAGATTGCTCAAGCAACTCTGCAAAATTTTCCGTCACAACACTTTTCGACATAATATTTAATCACCTTAATAGTAAAATATGACTACCAAACGCTTTAACAGGCACAAGCCCCCGATTGATAATCGGCCCCACCATACGAGATTTTTTAAGGTTTTTCAAGAAAAGAGTAAGGATTTATTCGGTTTTCGGGCTAAAAAACCCCTAACAACACGTAAAATCCCCGTTATGCCAGACCAAGCTTGGCCTTAACCTGTTCGTGAAGTTCTTGTAGTCTTGCAACACTCCTGTCAAAAGAACCGTGCCCTCCCATTTGCACAAAGGCATCTGTTGTTGCCCCTTCTACAGGAAGACCTAAAAATCTATGATACATAGCAAACCTTACAAAATTATTAACACAGGAAGTTAAGGAGTTCATAACGATTGTGATTTGATTAATAAATGTTTTTTTAAGCTCCAGGTCAGAAAAGTCATCCGCATAAAGCATTTTTTCCTCTAAAATTTTGCTTCTAAGGTAAGCGGCGCCCCACCTGCAAAAATCTGAATTTCCTCCTATCTCCGTTTTAAGAGTTCTTAATACCAAAATTCTCCACTCGTGGCCGCCCCCTTTTGGTTTCTCAACCTCACCGAACTCTAAAAAATTTTTAAAAAGATCTCCATCGATAAATTTTGCAGGTTTTCCTCCTTTGAAAACAGGCAGGTAACAGTCCTTCCACCATTTTGCAGGATTATCTGCGAGCGCCTGCCATCCGATTAACCTGGGCTTAATAATTTGTAACGTTTTTTGATTAATTGTAAAAAAATTAATTGGAAAAAACGGAAACCGGTCAACCGCGTTGCCCGCGCTTACATACTCATATAAAATGGACTGAACAAATCCATCCATAAAGAACTTCTGAAGATCCGGCTCTGGCCATGAATCTCCATGCGCATGAAAAGCTGCGGCCTGATCTTGTGTTGAATAACTAAAACCTTGTCCAACACTGGCCTCTACCAATCTCAAAGGGTATTTTGTCAGGAGTTTGTAGTGACCTTCGTCTTGTACCACCACCCCACAATCCACCAAAATAGCTATGCGCTCTCGTAATTTTTCACGCCCCGGAGCTTGCAGGTAGCTCTCCTCCAACATTTCTGAAAAGGAATACTTCTTAGCAGCCGCTGCAGAGGCTGCCTCTAAATCAGAAACAACCCCGAAAGAAACTAACAGCCCAATAATAGTAAAAATCTTAGTCTTCATAATGTCACTCCCATTGTACGTTGTGCCCTCTTGGATTGTATCAAGACCTTGATACGAATGCTATAGTTTTTTGGAAAACTTCATCCGCTGTTAAGTCAGACGTATCAAGGATATAGGCATCTGCCGCCGGCTTCAAAGGAGCAGCCATCCGCGTTGAGTCTCGACGATCTCGCACCAAAATTTCTCGCAAAACCTCTCCTAGACCTGGATCTATACCCTTTTCCCGAAGTTCTTTAAGGCGCCGATGAGCCCGCACCTCAGGCCGCGCCATAAGAAATATTTTAAAATTTGCGTCGGGAAGTACGATGGTCCCAATATCGCGCCCATCCAGGACCGCTCCATTCCCAGAAAAGGCAAATTCCCTCTGCATATCTAGAAGTGCGCTCCGCACAGAAGGAAAAACACTCGCCCGAGACGCGAGACTCGCCACTTCTTGAGTTCTAAGATCTGGGCTTTCAGAAATTTGGCTAAGTGTCATGGATTTAGCGATTTTAAGGGCTGTTTCTTCCTCAATGGCTTTCACGCCTTCTTTATGAAGCAAAAGACCTAAGGTACGATAAATAAGCCCTGTGTCCAGATGGAGAAGACCATAATGCTGAGCTACTCTTCTAGAAAGAGTCCCTTTTCCAACCCCAGAAGGACCATCAATGGCAATAATCATGCTATACCCATAAAAATTCTTGTCCTCTTCTATCATATTCGGTAAAACTTGACCAGAGTAATTGAGGAGCCCCACATGACCTACGTTGTAACCGATGCCTGTATCCGCTGTAAATATATGGATTGCGTGGAGGTCTGTCCCGTGGATTGTTTCCACGAGGGAGAAAACATGCTGGTCATCAACCCTAATATTTGCATTGATTGTGGCGTGTGTGAGCTTGAATGTCCCGCGGAAGCCATTGTTTCTGGAACCACACCTGACGTGGAAAAATGGGTAGCCCTCAACCAAAAATACAGCGCCCTTTGGCCTTCCGTAACCCAAGCCGGCATTCCCCCGATAGATGCTAATGAATGGAATGGAAAACCAGACAAAATGCAATATTTTAGCGAAAATCCGGCTAAAAAATAAGAAGACATCTTAATACAATACCAATAAAAACCAACAAATATATGGAAATATTTTTATTTATACCTATATACAACTTGTATTTTAGGAGCCATATAAATGAAAAGAGTGTTTTTTTTATTATTGTTGTCTATATCTTTTATTGAGCCGCAAGCTTCTTTGGCAGCAGCAGCGGCAACAGAGGAAACTAAACAACGCCTCACACGCCGATCACCTATAGGGGACCATGATATCACTAAAATGGTCGGTTTTCAGTCAGGTCCTGCAACAGCAAAACAGTGCAGAACTATGTTAGCAGAACTGTCATCGTTTGATGAAAGTACATTTGATTGGGGCAATCTCCAGACAAGAGAGAACTTTAGTTTGTTGGTTAGCATCACCTCTGTTGCCGCAAACAATCTATGCGAAATGGTATTTCGCTCAGTTCGCGTTTCTAATTTTCCTACGGTGTATGATCAAGGCGTTGCTCCTGTAATTGGTTATCTCCAACAAAGATTATTTAATCCCTCTATTCGCGCATTAAAAGAACGTGGGGTGATCCCTGCGGACAGTCGATTTGGAATTATTCCAGATCTCTCTGCCTCATGCGCTTATCTTGAAGACACAAACGACAACTATATTATCCAAGTCATCCCATCCAGTCTAAACAAAAAAAATAAGACCTTTCTCTAATGTCTTCGGAGAAACAGGCCTAAAAAATGTAAAGAAGAACAGGAGACAAAGTTTATTTTTGATGGAGGGCAGTACTCAACTAATTTCTACTCCAGGCCTTATTATTTCAAAGTCCCAAGGAATTGCCAAGATGAAGAGATATTATGGGAATCATCCCCTTCATCCTCTTGAAGCAGACTCATTCCCGACACGCCTAGATCCCTCAAAAGCAGTCCACAGACTTCTTGCTGATTTAGCTGAAGAATCAAACCCTCACCTAGATGAAACCGTCGCTTTTCTTCCATTCCCTCAATCCCGAGAGGAAGAAGATCTCTTAAATATTCTTCTATTGGAGGAAATGGCCAAAGAAGCCGCCCCTCAAAATCAACAAGAAACTCTAGAATTTTTGCTGAATTATGGATACTTTGAAGAAAGGGGGCTTGAAGCACCAGAACAACCTTTAGCTTTACTGTTCCAGGAAGAAGCCCCCATGGTCACCACTACCGTGTTACCCAGTACCTCCTACACAGAAACTGTGAGTCATCTTAAAAAACCCATTGAAGATAGGCTCATTGCTGAAGCAGAACAGAAAATTCGCGACGAGCAAGAGCAGATCAGACAAAAAGTTATTACCCAAGCAGAAGCAGCAAAAGAAGCTCCTTCTCCCTCTAAATCTAAAGGTAAAAAAACATCTTCCACTCCTTCTCAAGCAGCCGCAGCTGCAGCCCTTGCGCCACGAGAACTAACGGAAGACGAGATAAAGAGAAAGGCAAAAATTTCTGTTGCGGTTCAAAAAGCCAAAGCCAGTGGAAAATTTAAAGATCTCCTTAAAGTACTCAACACGTTACGTCTAGAGGATAGAGAAGAGCGAAGAAGAGGCTCTCACCATGTGGTGGAAGGCGCAACAGGTCCTGTTACGCTTGTTCATCCTCATGGAGGAGACCGTCGCATTTATCCAGGACGCGTCCGATCAATCATCAGTAGACTTTCCAGTAAAAACTGAGGTGCAAAAAATACTCTTCCTGTCTTGCCTATTGTGTGATAAGTTTTAAGCGTTAATCAAATTATAGGAGATTTTATATGAGCATCATTCACGCCACCGACGCCTCTTTCAAGCGCGACGTTTTGGAATCGGATTTGCCTGTATTGGTTGACTTCTGGGCCCCTTGGTGTGGGCCATGCAAAATGCTTTCTCCTGTACTCGAAGAACTTTACCCTGAAATCCAAGACAAGTTCCGCATTGTAAAAGTGGATGTGGATGAAAATTCTGCAACCGCTTCCTCTTATAACATTCGCACTATCCCCACTCTCATGATTTTTCATAAGGGCCACGCGGTGGATACAAAGATGGGACTTCTTCCCAAAGCCAAGCTCAAAGAATGGGTTGAAGGCGCGGTTTAAGCCCATTCTTTACAAACCTCCCTTAAAAATGGTATCTTCCTCAAGAGGAGAGGTCATTATGGTCGCAAAAAGTTTATCATCTAGCCGTGGAGATCAAAATCCAAAGAGTATTCGTATTACCCTTAAACCACAGCTATATAAAATGCTAACTCTTCTTAAAAAAAATAAATCTCAGTCTTTTTCTAAAATTGCGGAAGATCTTATGGAAGAGTCTCTAGAGCGTCAAGAAGACATTATCCTATCTCAAATTGCAGAAGAACGAGATCAGCCTTCTCTCAAAAGAATAAGTCACAAGGATGCCTGGAAATAGCTCTTATTTCGCAGAATATCTTCCAGCCGCTGTTAAAGACATAAAGACTCTATCCCCTCATATAAAGAAATTACTTGAATGTGCAATTGAGGAACGTTTGACCATAGACCCTATAGGGTTTGGAAAACCTCTTCAGCATACTCTAAAAGGCTATAGACGTTTGCGGGTTGGGGATTATAGAATCGTTTTTCGAATTGAGGATGCAACAAAAACAGTTCTTATTCTTGCTCTTAAACACAGGAAAGAAATTTATGAAAAATTCATGTGTAGTCTTTTCACCTTCATAACGGTTTAAGTCCACAATAGCCATTTTATGGAAGTAGAATCACATCCGCTCCACAGGCTCAATGCCCAAGAGATTGAAGAGAATCAGCATCTGCTGTAGTGTCTTTTCACACAAAAACAACCGGAAATTTTTCACTTGCGCGTCAGGCTCTATCAAAACCGGACAATTCTGATAAAATCGATTAAAAGCCTGCGCTAATTCAAAAGCCGCTTCGCACAAAATATTAGGAAGCCTCTTTTCGTAGGCCAACTCAATCAGGTCCGCAAATCGTAAAAGAACTATGGCCAAATCTCGTTCTTGCCTCAAAAGCGTCGGCACAGCCCCTTCAAACTTCGGCATTCCTCCTTTTGCAAGAATCGCCTTAATACGCACCACAACATACAGCAAATAGGGGCCCGTCTTTCCTTCAAAACTCAGGAATTTATTCACATCAAATTGATAATTCTGCATGGGATTATGCTGCAGATCCGCGAATTTAAGAGCCGCAATCCCCACCTTAAAAGCAATATCCTCTTCTTCTTCAAAGGTTAGGTCCTTGGAAACACCCACATCTTCCAATTTCTGCCGTGCACCCGTCACCAGAAGATCAATCAGTTCTTCTAGGCGCATAACACCCCCTTCCCGAGTCTTGAAGGGTTTACCGTCCGCACCATTCATGGTGCCAAACCCGATAAGTTCCATAGGAATGTCATATCCCATTTTGTGGGCCGCTCGGAATACTTGCTCAAAATGCAAAGACTGCCGACCATCTACCACGTAAATCATGGCCTCCGCCCCAAATGCATCCACCCGTTCTTCAATGGTCGCCAAATCCGTCGTGGCATACAAAAACCCACCATCGGACTTCTGCAATAAGAGCGGCGGAATTTCCATTTTATCGCTCTCTTCTGCCACGTCAATGATGAGAGCCCCTTCACTTTCCCTGGAAATGCCCTGTTTTTTTACTTTTTCAAGAAGGGCTGGAATCTTCTCCTGATACCGACTTTCTCCAAACCATTGTTCAAAAGTCACCCCCAGTTTTTCCAGCTGCGCCCGCAAGTCTTCCACGGATACATCCACAAAACACTTCCACAGTGCCCGATATCCAGGGCGCCCCTGTTGCAATTCCATGGTGGCAAGACGCGCCCGATCCGCGAGCTCCTTATCTTCCTTACAGCGGGCTGAAATTTTGGGATAGAGATCCTCAAGATCTTTCAGAGTGGCGGGAGACTCTTCCGGATACGGTCCCATAAAGTCTTTTTGAAAATAAGGAAGATCTGGAAACTTTTCTGACAACGCAATGATGAGCATCCCCATCTGTGTCCCCCAGTACCCCAAATGAATATCACCCGTCACCGTGTGCCCCATGTATCGGAAGAGTCTTTTCAAAGATTCCCCGATAATGCTGGACCGCAAATGCCCCACATGAAGGGGTTTAGCCACGTTAGGCCCCCCGTAATCCACAAACATGAGCTTGGAAACTGGCAGCTCTGGTTTTAAAGCCAGCTGCTCAAGGGATTCTTGCACAAAACTATCTTTAAGTTTGAAATTGATAAATCCAGGTCCCGCCACAAAAAGATCTGCCTGAGGGCATCGAGGATGAAGAGCCTTTATAATCTTTTCAGCTACCTGCTGCGGGGGTACACCCTGTTGCTTTGCAATGGGAAGAGCACCATTACATTGGTAATCAGAAAGGTCAGGACGGTCAGAAAATTTAAGAGAGGCGAAATTGGGATGAAAATTCAACTCACAAAAAACATCTCGGACAATTTTTCCAAGTTGTTTTTGGACAGAACTCATGATTGACCTCCAGAAAAACGCAAGGGCCAGGCACGATCACGTACCCAGCCCCACGGTTAAGAACTCTATTAACGAGAATAGAATTCGATTACTAAATTCGGTTCCATCTGAACGGGATATGGCACATCCATAAGCTTTGGCGTCCGCACAAATTTACCCTTCATGGACTTGTGGTCCACTTCTAGGTAATCTGGCACGCTCCGCTCGGAGGATTGCGTTGCCTCAAGAACGATGGGGATCTGACGTGATCTTTCCCGAACCTCAATCACATCGCCGTCTTTTACCTGGTAAGACGCGATATTCACGCGCTTTCCATTGACCTTGATGTGTCCATGGTTCACAAATTGCCGAGACGCAAACACTGTTGGCACAAAACACAACCGATAAACTACTGAATCTAGACGGCGCTCTAATAATTCAATAAGGTTCTCGCCCGTGTCTCCGCGACGACGTTCTGCTTCTTGGAACAGTTTGCGGAATTGTTTTTCCCCAATGCTTCCATAGTACCCCTTCAGCTTTTGTTTCGCTTGAAGCTGTACCCCGTAGTCCGTAGGCTTCTTACGGTTCTGCCCATGCTGTCCGGGCGCATAGCCGCGGGCATTGATGGGGCTTTTTGGCCGTCCCCAAAGGTTTACACCCAAGCGGCGGTCGATCTTATACTTCGTTTCTAAACGTTTACTCATAATGCATTCCTTAATCTTAACTTAAGATTATACAGTGCGCCGTTCTCATTATTCTCTAAAGAACAGGGGATATTTACCTTAATTTAGCTTGGTTTGTCAAGCTTTAATGAACTTCTGCGCCTCACGCAACAACAGGCGAGGGTGCAAAGAAGGAGGAAGCGTCTGGAGAAGCTCGATTTCAGCATCGCTTGCGGCCTTCTCAACGGGTTGCCCCAGCATTATATGAAACACCGCATATTTAAATGTTTGATCCACCCAATAGGATGTTACATCTTGGACCGTATCTAGAAAATCTGTCAATTCCTTATTATGTTTATTTTTTTCCTCTATTACCTTGAGTCGCTGATAAAGCACCCCAAGATCCACAAGGAGGTCGTTTCCAGAGATTTCCCTCAATATGGCCTCCTTAAATTGCTGCCTCAATTGCTCCCTTAAGAAAGCCGCACCCCGCCCAGACACAATACCCAAATTCAAAACTTCTTGAATTTTTCTCAAAAACACCCTTGATCTATTGGCAGAAGCACCAACGGGCTTCTGTTTATAAGCCTCCCACCACGCGCCAACGGCCATGCTAATAATTTGACCTTCTTCCACTTTAAAAGGAAGATTAAGAGCGTCTTGGAGGCTGTTAAAAGCTGGGACACTAGACCAAACAGTTACTTCCGTGGGCGGAAAGTAATTCCTTTCCTTAACATACTTCTCAATAATACCTGCAGCACTCACCCCTAAAAAAATTTTGGCCAACTTTTCTCTAGGCCACAAGTGTCCGTAATCATGATAACCCTCCAATGACGGTCTAAAAAGTTTCTGGCCTGTCTCAGACGCCCTAAATGCTTCATTGGCTTCAAAGCTTGCAGGATAAGAATGGAGGAATACAGAATGTCCCTGAGGATTTATAAAAAAAAGCCCTGTCCCTTTCAATTCTTCCAGGGCTTTTCTGCCCTCGGGACTCTTCAAAAAGAGCGCAAAAGAGTAAGTCCGATCCTCCATGTGAAGCCTTTCCAGATGACTTGCTGCCGCGGCAGCAGAATAGGCCATATTCGCCCCTAACCCCACAAAAACACAAAGAATAAATAAAAATTTCATGGACTCACCCCTCTCGGTCCAGTATAGATCATCATGAAATCTAGGGCTACCTATTATAAATGAGTTCCTCCTACCTGAAACACTGATATTGATTAACGCCCACCAGTAGCATTCGCCCTTCCTCATAAGATATTTTATTGAGAAAACCTTGGTTTTGTACTAAAGTGCCTCCATGAGTGATTTGCGTCTTTTAAAAGAAAAAGCTTTAACCCAACTGGAATCCATCCATACCCTTGAGGATTTGGAAGCTTTTCGTCTGGAATTTTTAGGCAAAAAAGGAGTCCTCACGGAGCTTATGAAGGGATTGGGAGCCTTGTCGCCTGAGGAGCGCAGCCAACGGGGCGCTGATCTTAATGCCCTGAAAGAGTCAATCCTCACTGCGCTCTCTCATCGTCAGAAAACCCTTGAATCCCAGGCGCTCAATGAGCGCCTTAAGCGCGAAAAACTCGACATTACCCTTCCCGGTCGACCTGAAGAACCTGGGCGCATCCATCCCATCAGCCATACCATCGAAGAAGTCATGTCTATCTTTTTGGAACAAGGGTTTACAGCGGAAGAAGGCCCCGATGTGGAAGATGACTTTCACAATTTCACAGCTCTCAACATTCCTTTTGACCACCCCGCCCGTCAGGAGCACGATACATTCTATATGACCGGCATGCTGGGAGAACAAGCAGCGGTTCTCCGCACGCACACGTCTCCCGTTCAGATCCGCACCATGCGGGAAGGGACGCCCCCCTTCAGAATGGTGGCCCTTGGCCGCACCTTCCGGGCCGATTATGATGCGACCCACTCCCCCATGTTCCATCAGGTTGAGGGATTGGTGATCGACAAACATATTCATATGGGGCATCTGAAAAGTTGCCTCAGCGAATTCTTGAAACGCTTCTTTGAAGTGGAAGATTTGCCCATTCGGTTCCGTCCCAGTTTCTTTCCCTTCACAGAGCCCTCTGCAGAAGTGGATATTGGATGTTCTCGGTCAAAAGGAACTCTGAAGATCGGCGGAGGTGAAGATTGGATGGAAATCCTAGGCTGCGGCATGGTTCATCCTAATGTGCTCCGCAATTGCGGATTAGATCCCGAAGAATACCAAGGATTTGCCTTTGGCATGGGGATTGAGCGTATTTCCATGCTCAAATATGGAATTCCAGATCTCAGACTCTTTTACGAATCCGATCTCCGGTGGCTTCGGCATCATGGGTTCAGCACCCTTCAGATTCCCTCCCCCCTTCTTGCAGAAAAGAGGTAACCCATGAAGATTCCTTTTTCCTGGCTCAAAGACCACCTGGATACCAAGCATACCGTTGAAGAAATTGCCATTGCCCTCACAGAGATTGGCTTAGAGGTTCAATCCGTCTCTCAATCTGGAAAATCTTTGGCGGGATTCAAGGTTGCTGAAATTTTGGACGCAGAACCCCATCCCGATGCCGACAAACTTCAAGTATGCACCGTAGATGTGGGCTACAAAACACCTCTTCAGATTGTGTGTGGCGCATCCAACGCTCGCCCTAACATCAAAGTGGTTTTGGGGCTTGAGGGTCAAGTCATTCCCTCAACAGGCCTTATCTTAAAAGACCGAGACGTCCGTGGCGTGAAAAGCTATGGCATGCTCTGCTCAGCCGAAGAGTTGGGTCTTGAAAGTTCTTGTTCAGGTATTTTGGAGCTCTCCGAAGACGCCAAGGTGGGCGAAGAATTTTCCACCCATATGGGACTTGATGATCCAGTCATTGAAATTGACGTCACCCCTAACCGTCCGGACTGCTTGGGGATTCGAGGCATCGCCCGAGATCTCGCCGCAAAGGGAATGGGCACTCTAAAACCTCTTGATATTAAAACCACGCCGGGAACCTTTGAGTCTCCTATCCCTGTAGTACTCGACTTGGGTGTTATAGAAACAAAAGCATGCCCTCATTTCATGGGACGCCTGATCCAGAATGTCAAAAACAAACCCAGTCCCTTGTGGCTGCAGAAGAAGCTGCGATCCATAGGCTTGGCACCCATCTCAGCCCTCGTTGATATCACCAATTACATTTGTTTTGATCTGTGTCGTCCTCTCCATGTATTTGATGCGAACAAAATTCAAGACACCTTGCACGTGCGCTTTGCTCAAGGGGACGAATCTTTCCTCGGTCTCAATGGTAAAGAGTACACCCTGGATTCAAAGATGGTGATCGTGGCAGACACCAAGAAAGCGCTCGCTTTGGGAGGCATCTTAGGGGGAGAAAATTCCGCCTGCACCCTCGATACAACCTCTGTATTTCTAGAAGCTGCTTTCTTTGATCCCAGTCGCATTGCCGCCACGGGTCGAAAATTGGGTATCATTACAGACTCTCGTTACCGCTTAGAAAGAGGCGTTGACCCCCTTGCCACGGCCCTTGGACTTGAGAGAGCCACCCAATTAATCTTGGAGATTTGCGGAGGTAACGCCAGCACCGTCATTTCTGTGGGGCATCCTGAGGTGACCGACCGAACCATTGAAATCAAAAGCGCTCATGTTGAGAAACTCACAGGCCTTTTCTTATCCCAACAGGAAATCATGACCATTCTTGGAAAGCTCGGATTTGAAGCCGAAGGTCCCTGTCACGTACAGGTTCCCTCCTGGCGTCCTGATATCCGAGGGACAACGGACCTCGTGGAAGAAGTGGCTCGCATCCATGGGTATGACAAAATTCCCGAAACGCCGCTGCCCCATAGTGTGCCCGCTATTCTTTCCCCTTCTCAACAAAGGGTTATTTGGGCACGTCATCTCCTCGCCTCAAGGTCTTTCTTAGAAGTCATCACTTATTCCATGATTGACGAGAAAAACTTCAAGTTGTTTGGCGGCACCAATGGAGATCTCCGGATCCATAATCCTATCACCGTAGATATGGCCTATTTGAGGCCTTCCATTCTTATAACGCTTCTTGATGCTGTTAAGCGCAATACAGATCGTGGCCTCACTCCTACTTTCTTCTTTGAAGTGGGGCCTCAGTATCTGGGTATTACAGCGGAAGAGCAACATACAATGGTTGCAGGAGTGCGCGCTGGAAGTTTGGGCATCCATCATTGGTCTAAAGAGGAACGCTCCATAGATCTCTATGACATCAAAAATGATGTACGGTCTGTCCTGGAAGAACTGTCCATTGCCCCAGATACAGTGCAAATTGTCTCTTCAGATTTGCCCGTCTGGTATCATCCGGGACGGGCTGGTAAAATTCAATTAGGTCCTAAAAATTGCTTAGGCTATTTTGGGGAAATCCATCCAGGGATTTTAAAGGAACTGGGCATTGAAGGACCTGTCATGGCTTTCGAGCTTTATTTGGACAAAATCCCTTTTCCAAAATCAAAGGGAAAGCCTGGTTTGACTCTCTCTCCTTTCCAATCCGTCTCTCGTGATTTTGCTTTTGTAATAGATGAAACAGTGGCAGCCAGCACCCTCATCAGCACCATTAAAAAAATAGATCCTCTTATTAAGCAAGTTTATATCTTTGATATTTATCAGGGCCCCGGCGTACCAACCGGCAAAAAGTCCGTGGGCATTCGGATAAGGCTTGAGCCTCAAACACAAACTTTTACAGAGGAAGAGATTAAAACCCTCAGCGACCGAATCGTAGAGACTATCCAAAAAACAACAGGAGGACTGCTCCGCAGTTAATCTATGAGCTCAACTCCTCTTTCAAGAATCAGGAACTTTTCCATCATTGCCCATATTGATCATGGAAAATCCACGCTGGCCGATCGATTGATCGAAAAATGTAATGGCCTCCCGGCTCGTGAAATCCATGAGCAGATTCTTGATAATATGGATATCGAGCGGGAACGGGGCATCACCATCAAGGCGCAAACCGTTCGTCTCACTTATAAAGCAAAAAATGGAGAAATCTATCAGCTTAACCTCATGGACACTCCAGGACATGTGGACTTTGCCTATGAAGTCAGCCGGTCTCTGGCTGCCTGTGAAGGCTCCATCCTGGTGGTAGATGCGACGCAGGGAGTGGAAGCACAAACACTCGCGAACGTATACCAAGCCATCGATAACAACCACGAACTCATTCCTGTCCTTAACAAGATCGATCTGCCCTCCGCCGATCCAGAGGCTGTGAAAAAACAAATCGAAGATGTGATCGGGATCGATGCAAGCGATGCCATTCCTATTTCTGCAAAAACAGGAATGGGAATTGGGGATGTATTAGAAGCTATCGTTGAGCGCTTACCTGCCCCCACGGGAGACATAAATGCCCCTTTGAAGGCGCTTCTAGTAGATAGTTGGTACGATTCTTACCTCGGCGTTGTGACTCTTGTTCGCATCAAAGATGGCATCCTAAAACCCGGCATGAAAATCCGGATGATTGCCACCAACAGCGTCTATCCCGTGGATCAGGTGGGAATCTTCACACCAAAAATTAATCGGGTGGATGCCCTCACACCCGGAGAAGTGGGATACTTCACCGCAAACATCAAACAGGTAAGTGACTGTCAGGTGGGAGACACCGTAACAGACGACAAAAACCCTTGCGCAGAACCTTTAAAGGGATTCAAGCCTTCCGTCCCTGTCGTTTTTTGTGGCCTTTTCCCAACGGACGCAGCCAACTTTGATGAACTTCGGGAAAGTCTCTCCCGCCTCCGCCTGAATGATGCCAGTTTTCATTTTGAGCCAGAAAGTTCAGCCGCCCTCGGCTTTGGTTTCCGCTGTGGATTCCTAGGTCTTCTCCATCTGGAAATTATTCAGGAGCGCCTTGAGCGGGAATTTGATCTCGATCTCATCACCACAGCCCCCAGTGTGATTTATAAAGTCTATCTCACAGACGGCACTATGAAAGAGCTCCATAACCCAGCTGATATGCCGGATCCCGCCCGCATTGATCGCATGGAAGAACCCTGGATTAAGGCCACCATCATGGTTCCCGATGAGTATTTAGGGTCCATTCTCGCCCTCTGCACAGAACGCCGAGGAGAACAAGTTGATCTCACTTATGTGGGCAACCGGGTGATGCTGGTTTATCTGTTGCCGCTCAATGAGATTGTCTTCGATTTCTATGATCGCTTAAAATCCGTAAGCCAAGGGTACGCAAGCTTTGACTATTATGTAGAAGGCTACCGATTGGGTGACCTCTCCAAAGTATCCATCATGGTGAATGGGGACCCCGTAGATGCTCTATCCTTTATTTGCCAACGTAATCGTGCCGAAACCAGAGGACGAGAAATCTGTGAGCGCCTCAAGGACCTTATTCCTCGGCAACTTTTCAAGATCGCCATTCAAGCGGCCATCGGCGGCAAGATTATCGCCCGCGAGACCATCTCTCCCATGCGCAAAGACGTGACAGCAAAATGCTATGGAGGTGATATCAGCCGCAAACGAAAACTGCTTGATAAGCAGAAAAAAGGTAAGAAAAAAATGCGTCAGATTGGCAACGTAGAAATTCCTCAAAGCGCCTTTTTGGCAGCCCTCAAACGGGATCCCACCTAAAGAAAGATCACACTCCATGATAGAAAAAAACGATCCCATTCACCTGATGAAGGCCATTGAAGAAGATATTAAAAGCATTTCTCCTCTCAAGGACCGCATTGAAGAAATTATGCAAGAAATTTCCACAGTCCAAACAAAAATTTCCGAGAAACAAGATCTATTAAAAAATCGTCAACGAGAACTTGAAGACGAGATTAAGAAACTTTACTAAACCGTCCGCCCAGAGGGGACTCTATTTATGCCGTGCTCAGAAATTAAAGGGGTCAAACAAAGGTCGAGGATGGGAAGCGTACTGTTGTTACGTGAACAGGCCAAGAGCTCGCAGTTTTACGAAGTAGTCATTATTTTTAGGCATGGTATAAAAGCTTCTTCGTAAACTTGAAGAAAGCCTCCTGCATATTATATTGAGATCCGAACTTCTCGATCCAAGCGGCACTGAAGGAGTATCCATCTGCAAATCTAATGGTGGATTTAAGGGCCAGCGAGAAAAATGATTCATATTTCAAAAAATCCAGAACCATTTACAGCCAAAAAGACTAAAATAGATCTTTAACAGAAATGTTTACAGAACCTAATTCAACCAGAAACCAGGTGACTGGAGAGAAAATGCCTCTCTCATCGTCATTGGAAAAAAATCCAGCACAGATTTTTGGGGCGACCCAGGTTCCTGTTTAATCCTAGAAATATTTATGGTATGAAAAAAGAAGTGGGTAAGCCCTCACGGAGCTAAGCCCCTCAGGGTGATACTTCTAATCTCGGACTACGTTTGATTGCAAGAAAATGACGTTAACATGATACAAAAAAACTTCCACGCATTAATTGTCCTTTTTCTTATCTACTCACCCCTATCTTTCACCGCACAAACAGAAGGGTTAAGCACCGTTGCAGATTCTCATGGCCATATTCATGATGTAGCCACCGCCCATCAACAGGCCGTCTCAAAAACATTGGTCGTCGCCCGAGATCAAGGAGCACACACAACCGGCCAGTTGCTGTCAAAATGCACAAAAGAGTCCTGCAAAAATAGGCCCAACAAGACAGGTGTTTGGCTCCAGTCTGTAGGACTTCGCACGAATAAAAAGAACACCAGATCAACACCCGGATTTAAAAGTCGAGTAGGAACTATTGTGCTTGGCATGGATTCCAAAGTAAAAGAGGGTCTTATCTTGGGCAGCGCTCTGGGGTATGGGCGAGCAACCATGAATTTTAATCTGAACTCCGGAAAGGCCCATATCCATGATACATTTGTAACGTTTTTTGGAACGTGGTTTGGGGAGGTCTGGTATATGGAGGCGTCTCTTTTAGGAAGCCTTCAAAAATATCGCGTGGCTCGAAACACAGACATCAATAATATTTTTGCTTTTAATCATCACAGTGGATATCAGCTGTGTCCTCATCTGGGAGGGGGATATATTTTTCCCCTAAAAAACTACCAAATCAGACCTTATTTAACCATAGATTATGCGTATTCCTACCAAGCAGGTCATTTGGACACAGGGCCTGGCGCTCCTAATAATTATATTGATCACAGCGAAGCCAGCATGCTCCGAACGGAAATGGGGCTTAATTTGTCAAAAAAATCTGACTATGAAACCTTCTATTCCAAATTATCCCTCCAGCTGTCTGCTGTGAATAAGCGCCCTTTAAAGAGAGGACTTATTGTTGCCTCCAATGGCACAGCGTATCAATCCTCTAAAACCATAACCACCGCCTTCTCACCGGGGATTGAAGCTTCCCTTATTTATAACGATGGGTGGTCCCTCAGCGCCTTCTGGGTTGGGGAATACGCGTATCAATATACACAACAAGAAGTGTTTATAAAATTTAGAAAAACTTTTTAACAAAGAAAAAGATTCAAGAAAACTTCTTTTACCTAAACTTCATTTATGATAGAACCTAACTACATTTAAGAGGGTATCATGAATAAACTATTTTTAATTATTTGCTTGATTTCTATGATTTTTTTGTGCAAATTCTCTGCGGCCTTTACCCAAGAAAACCCCCTATCCCCCAGAAGAATTCGAACTATATCTGGCTCTTTTGAGGACGGTCTTTTAGAGGCTTGTGCGAAAATTGCTCAAACCGGCGGATGTTATCCGGCTTATGTATCCAACATTCCTGACATTGAAGAGCATTTGAATATGCTAAAAAAAACTTGTGGAAATGACACACAGTTGACCGAGACCATTCTTACTTCCATCCCCAAAACCTTCAAGGAAGAGGCTCATGCATCTTTCCCTGCCAAGCTTTTGGAGCATGTTAAAATATTAAGCACTAAAACTCACGCTGAGTTATCAAAGGAATTTTTGGATATTCCGAAGTCTTAGCCTCTAAGGCTTACAGCGTCCGCGCAATAGTCTCAATCTCTGAGCACTCAATCACATCCCCTTCGCGGATGTTCTCATAGTTCTCGAAGGCCATACCGCACTCAAAGCCTTGCTTGACTTCTTTGACTTCGTCCTTCATGCGTTTCAGGGTCTTCAGCGCCCCTTCATGAATGACCACGTCATCCCGTAGCAAGCGCACCTTGGCTCCCCGTTTCACGAGACCTTCCGTGACATAACACCCTGCGATCATACCAGATCCCGTGATTTTGAAAACTTTTCGGATTTCGGCACGCCCTAAGAAATGTTCCTTGAGTGTCGGAGAGAGAAGCCCTCCCAACAAAGCTTTTACGTCTTCAAGAGCGTCGTAAATGATGGAATAGTAGCGGATTTCCAGGTTATCTCTTTGCGCCATTTCTCTGGCCTGCAAATTAGCCCGCACATTAAATCCAAGGATCAACGCTTTGGATGCTTTTGCCAGAGAAATATCCGTTTCATTGATTCCTCCAACACCACTGTGTAGGATACGGACAGAGACTTCATCTGTCTGCATCTTCTGCAAACTTGTGATAATGGCTTCCATGGATCCCTGAACATCCGCCTTAATAAGGATTGCCAGTTCTTTATGTGTCCCTTGTTGCGCAAAGAGATTTTCCATCTTTTGTTTATCGTAAGAAATGGATAGCTTCTCGCGCAGCTTGCTCTGACGATATTCAGCAACTTCTCGGGCCTTTGATTCTTCCTGTGTCACCACAAAAGCATCTCCTGCCTCAGGCAAGCCATTTAACCCAATCACTTCCACCGGTACCGATGGACCTGCTTCTTTAATAGATACCCCGTGATCATTAATGAGCGCTCGAACACGTCCCCATTGGGCACCCGCCACAAAGAAATCCCCGATCTTCAAAGTTCCTTTTTGAATCAGCGTTGTGGCCACAGGACCTCTGCCTTTTTCCAGCTTGGATTCAATCACAACACCCGCCGCTAAGCGGTTTGGATTTCCTCGAAGATTCATAATCTCCGCTTGAAGCAAAATAGCTTCTTCCAGTTTATCAAGATTCAACTTCTGCTTTGCAGAAACTTCAACGGACAGAATATCTCCGCCCAACTCTTCCACAAAAATCTCATGTTGCATAAGGGCCTGACGAACTTTCATGGCATTTGCATCTGGCTTATCAATTTTGTTGATGGCCACAATAACCGGAACCTTCGCAGCTTTCGCATGGTTAATGGCTTCAACGGTTTGATCTTTAATGCCATCATCGGCCGCCACAACCAAAACCACGATATCGGTAGCATTCGCCCCCCGCGCCCGCATTTCCGTGAAAGCCGCGTGTCCTGGCGTATCAATGAAAGTAATCTTTTGGCCTGACTTAAGCGTCACCTGATAGGCCCCAATATGCTGCGTAATACCGCCTGCTTCTGTAGATACAACATCTGTAGTACGCAAGGCATCCAAAAGCGAGGTCTTTCCGTGATCCACATGGCCCATAATGGTCACCACTGGGGCACGAGATTGAAGGTTTGTCTCCACATCCACTTCCTGGATCAATACATCTTCCACATCAGAATCCGCCACACGCTTTACCTTATGACCCAATTCTTCTGCCACAAGCTGCGCTGTATCCCCATCTATGGCCTGAGGAAGTGTTACCATCATCCCCAATTTCATGAAGCACTTAACCACATCGGCCGACCGCTCTGCCATACGGTTTGCGAGCTCTTGAACAGAGATAGATTCAGGGATCACCACTTCGCGAATGATTTTTTCCTGGGACATGCCCATACGTTGCATTTTAAGGCGTTCTTTCTCACGGGCACGCCTTAAAGACGATAGACTTCGGCTCCGTCGTGACTGGAATCCTTCTTCCCCACCTTCGTTAGACAGAGCCTGAGTTACGCTTATTTTTCCAGGGCGCCTTAATTCAAAGCTTTTTCCAGGAACTTGTTTTTTAATCTCAAAGGTCTTGAATTTAGATTTTTTCTCTTCATCTTCTTCGGGATCAACACGAGGGGCAGGTTCTGAGAATTCCGCCTCAAGGACTGGCTCTTCGATCTGAGAGTTTTTAAATTCTTCTTCTCGAAGCTGACGCATCTCTTCGTGACGACGAGCTGTTTCATCAAGCTCTGCCGCTTTCTTCTCAACAAATTTAGTTGCTCCATGAAGCGCCTTAAGGCGGGCTTCCAGCTCCTCTTCTGTGAGAGTCTTTGTATTTTTTTCAGATACCGTTTGGGAGGCGTCTCTTTCTTCTCGAACGGGGTCCTTCTTAGGAGCCTGCTGTGTGAAAACAGGCTGGGAAGACCGCATGCCGGAGTCCTCTTTCGGCGCTTGAGTCGCAGCTACATCTGTGACAGACCTGTTTTTCTTTACTTCAACAATGACCGTTTTTGAGCGACCAGCACGTCGATCTCCAGACGCAAGCGCAGACAAGTCCACCTTCCGTGTCAGCGTTAACGGCTTCTTCTTATCATCCGTTTGGTCGGTTCGATCAGACATACTCACCTAAAATGCGTTTCAAAGTTTATTCTTCAAACCAATGAGCTCGCGCCTTCATGATAATATCATTGGCCTGCTCTTGGGTCAGAGTTTTAGATTGCAAAAGCTCCAACAATTCGTCAGATGCAAGATCCCCAAGATCGTCCAAAGTCTTGATCTTGTTTTGACCTAATTTTACAATCATTTCAAGCGTTAATCCTTCCAACTCTTGGACTTCTTTTGAAACTTCAAGTTTGGCGAGTTCCTTCTTGAGATTTGCATTCTGAGCTTTCAAAAACTTTGCAGCTCTGCTTTGAATTTCAGCGGCAAGATCTTCATCAAACCCATCAATGGCCGCCAGTTCTTCAAGAGGGGTTTCAGCAACCTCTTCCAAAGCATTAAACCCTTCCATCACCAAAAGCTGTGCAATCATCTCATCCACATCCAAGGCCACCGTAAAGAGACTTGATTTTTCTTTAATCTCTGCTGCCCGACGGCTTGATTCCTGATCTTCCGTCATGATGCTAATTTCAAAGTTCGTCAAAAGAGATGCCAATCGAACATTCTGTCCCCGACGCCCAATGGCCAAACTTTGTTGATCTTCAGGCACAACCACTTCCACACGACTTGCATTCTCATCAAGCACAACTTTTGTGATTTCGGCCGGCGCCAAAGCATTAATAATGAAGGTTGCTTTGTCCGGAGACCACAGAACAATGTCCACTTTCTCCCCTTGAAGCTCATTCACTACCGCCTGAACACGACTTCCGCGCATTCCAACACACGCCCCCACAGGGTCAATACTATTATCTTTAGATTTGACGGCAATTTTTGCCCGACTTCCAGGATCCCGCGCTACAGAAGTAATCTCAATGGTACCATCATAAATTTCAGGAACTTCCTGATAAAACAGTTTTGCCATAAAGTTGGGATGAGCGCGCGACAAAAATACCTGAGGCCCTCTAAGCTCTGGACGCACATCTAAGACGTAACAGCGAATGCGGTCTCCTGGGCGAAGATTTTCACGAGGAATAGACTCATCTCGACGCAATAACGCTTCCGTACGACCCACATCGATCATGCAATTGCCGTATTCCACGCGCTTTACCGTACCGGTGACGATTTCTCCAATTTTATCCTTAAATTCTTCGTATTGGCGCTCACGCTCCGCAATCCTCACCCGACTTGAAATCACCTGACGAGCCGCTTGCGTTGCAACACGCCCAAATTCGATGGGCGGCAGAGGTTCAATCAAAAAGTCTCCAACAGCGAGAGTTTTATCAAATTGATGGGCTTCTTCCAGTGTCAATTGCTTAGAAGAATCTTCTAAAAGCTCCACAACTTCCCGATATCTTTCGATGGTGATATGGCCCGTTTTTCGGTCAATATGCACCCGAATATCATTCTCATTTCCATACTTAAGACGACCTATCTTTTGGACAGCGTCTTCCATGGCGATCAGAACTTCTTCTGGATCGATTCCTTTTTCCCGCGCAACCGCTTCTGCAATTTGAAGTGCTTCTCGATTAATTGCTATAGCCATTTCTTCCTCATAAAACCTGCAACCTTCCCCTATTTAAGCAAAAAAGGTGGATTCCAGGATCCACCTTTATAAAACTCACAATAGAAGGACTTGTACCGGGAGTATATCTATTTTTTGGAATTAATCAAGCGGATTGTAGCAGAAGCAGCTATCCCACCACAAGGCACTGCACTCCTTGGCTAGAAAGAGTCTGACACAAAGCCTTTGCCTCTTCCTTTGTGTCAAAACCACCTAAGTAGATCCGGTAATAGGTTCCCTTACCGGGAATATTTTTGGCAACGATGGTGCCATTGACCCCTAACAAAGAATCTCCGTGCTTCCGTTTAATCTTTTGCCACTCTTTCTCCGCTAATGTTTGCGACGGCAAAGACCCCACCTGAACTTTAAATCGTCCGCTAGACATTTCTTTTTTTGGAACAACCGGGGTCACTTCCTCAATCACCACAGTTTCTTCCACCATAGGCGTCTCTGTTTCTTGATCAAAAGTCGTTGTTTGGAGAGGCTCTTCTTCTGATGACTTTAAATGAACAGTTGTTCCTGAATCAGTATTTTTAGAAATGAGCTCATAGACCGCTTTGTCTGAATGGGCCATTTTACCGCCCGCTGCTTCTGGTGCTTCTTTGATTTCTATGGATTCGGCAGAAACAATAGGGATATTGGTTTCGTCGCCATCCCCTTCAGATCCTGAAATAATATAATTCCAAAAAACTGTAAGCCCCAAAACTGTTGCAAGCGCCAAAACCACCAACAAAAAGGGACGAGATAGCCACCAGCGTGCCTTCCCTTCATTTTCCGAATTCTGATTGTTCCAGGCAGACTGATTCATCTTTCTCCTCTTCCTCTTTTAATCATATCAAGGTAAGGTCCCGCGTCAAGTAAACTTTGGATGTTCCCCCCCCTCTTTACAAGAAAGTAATTTACTTTGTCCCACAAGACGATTTATAAAGTCATTCGTGTGCGCTCGTAGCTCAGGTGGATAGAGCACAAAATTCCTAATTTTGGGGTCAGAGGTTCAAGTCCTCTCGAGCGCACCATTCTCCAAATTTTTGGACCATGGCTGGGGTGGAAGGATTCGAACCCTCGGATGGCGGTACCAAAAACCGCTGCCTTACCACTTGGCGACACCCCATCTGTGATCATGTGGCACCCAGGGTAATCAGAATCTCAAAAAAACGCAAGGGGTTTGAAGGCAGGCATACGCCTGCCCTTCTTTGAAAGGCAGAGTGTCAAATCTTACCTCCATGATAAAATTCCTCTTTTCCCTTTGCCCAATTCCTAAAATTCCCCTAAGATAACCTCATGAAGCCAAAACCAATTGTTCTCTGTATTTTAGATGGGTGGGGATATAGCTCCAACCCCCATAATAATGCCATTGCCCTGGCCCATAAACCCACCTGGGACAAGTGGACCAAGTCCTATCCAGAGATTTTATTGGATGCCTCAGGCTTAAGCGTAGGCCTCCCCGATGGCCAAATGGGCAACTCAGAAGTGGGTCATATGACACTGGGCACCGGCCGCGTGATCTTTCAAGATCTTCCCCGCATAAGCCTTGCCTTTGAAAAAAATACCTTTGAAAAAAATCCCCATTTCCAATCTCTCGTCAAAGAGCTAAAAACCTCCCAAAAAACCTGCCATCTTCTGGGACTCTTTTCCCCAGGTGGCGTCCATTCTCACATGGACCACATCCTAAACCTTACAACACTGCTTGCCGCAGAGAATATCCCTGTGGCCCTTCATCTTTTCTTAGATGGTCGCGATACGCCCCCTCAAAGTGCCATTGCCTACATGGAAACGCTCCTGCATCACATTAAAGATAAAAAAACCATCCATATCGCAACCCTCATGGGGCGTTACTATGCCATGGACCGGGACAACCGCTGGGATCGGGTGGAAAAAGCCTATGACGCCATTACCCTTGGCAAAGGCCCCACCTTCACAGATCCCATTGCTTCCATTAAAGAATCTTATGCTCACGGCAAAGACGATGAGTTCTTAATCCCCATCGTTTCAGAAACCTATAAAGGCATCCACGATGGAGACGCCCTGCTCACAGCCAACTTCCGGGCTGACCGCATGCGAGAAATTTGCGACACGCTGTTGGATAAAGATTTCTCTGGATTCACCCGAGGATCCCTCCCTTATTTCAGCAAAGCTCTCAGCATGACGGAATACTCCACAGAGCTCGCTGCCAAGATGGAGGTTCTGTTTCCTCCTGTGCGGCCTCATAACACTTTGGGCGAAGTTTTGGCCCAGGCAAACCTCACTCAGCTCCGCATTGCAGAAACAGAAAAATATGCCCATGTGACCTTCTTCTTTAACGGAGGTCGAGAAAATCCGTTCCCAAAAGAAGAGCGCATTTTGGTGCCCTCTCCCAAAGTGGCAACGTATGATTTACAACCAGAAATGTCCGCACCTGAACTCACAGACAAAGTGGTGGAGGCCGTCGAGAGCCATCAATTCGATGTGATCATCCTCAATTACGCGAACACGGATATGGTGGGACATACGGGAAAATTGGAGGCAGCCATCGAAGCTGTAGAGGCGGTTGATATTTGCTTAGGGCACCTCGAGAAAGCTGTTCTAGAAAAGGGCGGCGTTCTTCTCGTTACCGCCGATCACGGCAATGCAGAAAGCATGGAGGATACAGCAAACCACCAACCTCATACCTCTCACACCACCAACCTGGTGCCTTTGTTCATTGTGACAAAAACCCCTTATGAAATTAACCGAACCAAGGGAACCCTCATTGATATAGCCCCCACTATCTTAGGTTTGTTGAATCTGAACCTCCCACAAGAAATGGAAGGGCATTCCTTCCTTCTGCCGCCTCTGTTATCCAAATGAAGAGTTGGGTCTATGTGTTCTTAAGCCTTAGTTTATCGGGCTTTGCTTCCGTCAAAAACTTACAGTCCCAACTCCGAAAGATAACCGAAGAATGCCGTGCCTCTGAGCAAGCCCTACAAAAGATAGAATTTGAAATTGAAAGCTTGGATAAAGTCCGTTTTGAAAAAACAACTCTTCTGGAAGAGAAAAAAAAAGCCATTGGAAACCTGCTGCTCACCTTAAATCGTTTGAAGATGCAAGGCCCCCTCCGCATCATTCAGTCCAAAACAAAACCTGAGCACGTAGTGCAGTCTCTCATTGCTCTTAAATCTTATATCTATAATCTGCAAGAGCATTTAAGAATGCTACAGCAAGAAATAGAAGAACTCACTCAAACAACAGAGATTTCTCAAACCAAAAAAGATGCCCTCTCTGCCACCTTAAAAGACTATCAGGCGAAATATCAAAAAGTGGAACTCCTCTTAAAACAACGTGATAAAGCTATGGGCAAGGAAGTAGCTCGTCGCAAAAAAGATGCTGAAAAAGCTCAGAATGTGGCAAAGAAAGCCCAGAACTTTTCTCAATTGATCGAAGGATTGGGAGCATCCCAAAAATCCGTTACATCCCCTCGAAAAAAACTCACCTATGCCGTAAAACCGGTTGAGGGGCCCGAGCTTGCAACATTCGGAAAAAAACATGAAATGAGCCCCGCAGGCACCGGCTGTGTGTTCCGTCCCCGCGCCGGCGCTCATGTCCTCTCCCCCACAGATGGCACTATTGTCTATGCAGGGCCCTTTCGAGGATACAAGGAAATTATCATTATTGCGCACGATGAGAAGTATCACACTCTGCTCACAGGGCTTCACCGCATTGATGTTTCCGTGGGACAACTTGTTAAAGCAGGGGAACCTCTCGGCATCATGACTCCCGAAAAAAGAGGGTTTTTCTATTTGGAGTTGCGAGGTGAAAAAGGGATCCCTATTGACCCAAAGGGATGGTTGTCCAGATGAACAAACTCTTCTTTCTTCTTGGAGCTCTCCCCCTCCTCAGTTTCTCAAAAAGTGATACTGAGCTCTATCGACACCTCTCCACTTTCAGTGATGTCCTGAAATACGTCCGCTCCGACTATGTGCGATCCATATCCGATGAGAAACTTATCGAAAATTCTATCCAAGGCATGCTCACCTCCCTTGATCCCAACTCCAGCTATATCAGTCAGGCACAATATCAAAGCATGATGACCTCCATGAAAGGAGAATTTATAGGATCCGGTCTTGAATTTACCCTAAAGGAAGGGAAAATTATTGTTGTCACACCCCTCGACAATTCTCCTGCCGCCCGAGCGGGTCTTCACCCCCAGGATCAGATTCTCGAAATTAATGGAACTCCCCTCTATGGCCTTCCTCTTTCCGATGTAGATGACCTCATGAAAGGCAAAGAAAAAGAATCCCTCACCCTAAAGATACAACGCGGCCAAACCGCTCCTTTTTCCGTTACATTTAAGCGAGAAGTCATTAAATTTAATCCAGTCCAATGGAAGATAAAAAACAGCATCGCTTATGTACGGATTTCCAATTTTCTGCATGATAAAACAGGCCCTGAATTTCAAAAAGCTTTAAAAGCCATCGCCTCAAAATTAAAAAAACCTAAAGGCCTTATCATTGATTTACGAAATAACCCCGGAGGTCTATTGGATCAAGGTCTCTTTGTGGCGGATCTCTTCCTAACTTCGGGAAAAATTGTCTCGGTCAAAGGTCGGAAAACAGACGTCACCCACTCGGTCACCAAAAAAACAAAATTTTTCAAAGGAGTCCCCCTTATTATTTTAATCAATAGAGGAACTGCCTCTTCCGCAGAAATTGTGGCGGGCGCTCTCAAAGACCATAAACGCGCCATTCTCATAGGCAACACATCCGCAGGCAAAGGATCCGTTCAAACAATCATTCCCGTTCCCCCCGGATATACGGCCATCCGCCTCACAACGGGCCTCTATTACACACCCTCAGGCGTTTCCATAGAGGGCCATGGCATCCATCCCGATATTTTGGTTCCTGAAGAGGAAGCCTATGAAAGAGCCCAGGGTCTCCTCCAATCTTTGGAAAAGCATCCATGAAAAAGCTGCTCCTTCTCTGCGCCTCAAAATCCATCGAGAGTTGTCTGCTCGAATATCTCAGTCCTTTTCAGGCAATAGAAACCTTAGAAAGTTCTTCGAACTTTACAGCCATTATCACCGATGATCCTCTTTCCTTGGAGGCTCTTCATCAATCCCATCCCCAAGCTTCTCTTTTCGCATTGGTAGATCCAGAACATATCCCCATAGACCTTCCATTTTCCGTAAAAGTGTTTGAAAAACCATTTTACTTGAAAGACTTAAAGGAAGCCTTAGATGAAACCGCCCCTCAAGTGCTTGTACTCCCCCCGTACAAGCTTTATCCAACCAACCGTCGCCTTGTGAATACCCATACGCAAGGCACAGAGAGTTTAACGGAAAAGGAGGTGGCGATTCTTGAGTATCTTTACAAGCATAAAAACAAAGCCATTTCTCGAGAAGATCTTTTGAGGAGCATTTGGAATTATTCTCCCGAGATCACAACCCACACCTTAGAGACCCACATTTACCGCCTCCGCCAAAAACTCCAAACCCCAGATGGCCAAAGTTTACTCATTACAACTGAGGCGGGGTATGAGCTAAATATTTAATGTTTGGGGCAAGCCCCATGGTTTTAGGACGCATACAAACAATTCCCGCTAATAAACTCATATGCAAGTATTCCTATTTATTTTTCAAGGAAGAATGCATTTGCTTTCATGACAAATTTCTCTTTTCCTGCTAACAATAAAAGAGAGAGGTGCTTCATGTCTGAGTCTAAAAAATTTCCGTGGGTCTTGCTGCTCGCCATTTCTGTTCTCGTATTCCTTTTAAATATTGATTATACCTCAGTCAATTTGGCTCTTCTCCCCATCTCAGAAGATATCGCAGCCCCCCTCAGCTCTCTCCAGTGGCTTATTAGTGGGTATGTTCTAGTTTGGGCCGCTCTTGTCCTCCCCAGCGGACGCTTTGCAGACCTCTACGGCAAGAAAAATGCTCTTTTTGGAGGCATTGGAATCTTTATCTTAGGCTCTGTTATTGCAGGTTTTGGATCCTCCATCGAAATTCTCATTTTAGGTCGGATTCTTCAGGGGGTGGGGGCAGCTATTTTTACCCCGCCCTGCTATGGCATTATTTTTACTCAGATGCCCGCATCAAAACAAGGGTTTAGCATCGGTGTCATCGGGGGTGCCGGAGGTCTGGGCCTTGCCATTGGCCCAACATTGGCTGGGTATTTGGTGAATAACTTTCATTGGCGTTGGATTTTCTATATGAATATTCCTCTCGGACTTCTAGTGCTTCTGATTGTTTTCTTCTCTGTTCCCCAAGATGAGAAAAAGAAAACGACGGATCGCCTGGATTTCTTCAACACCGGACTTTTAGCAGGGGGGCTTGGTGCCTTCATGATTGCCCTCAACAAAATCGAAGAGTGGGGTCTAAAAGATATAAAATTTCTAGGGATTCTTGCCCTTTCTTTTCTAAGTCTTCTAGGATTTTGGCTAAGAGACCGAAAGGATCCTACCCCCATTCTGCCTCTTAAGTTTTTCCAAAACAAGGCACTTCTCAGCTGCATGGGCGCCATTACGGCTGTCTGTTTTAATTTTGGCCTAGTCCTTGTCATCATTGGTCTCTACTTACAAAACACTCTGCATCACTCAAGCTATGAGACGGGACTTATTTTCTTACCCATGACACTTGCCATCGGTCTTTTGTCTCCCCTTGGTGGAAAGCTAGGAGATCGTTTTGATATCAGGTGGCCCATTTTGGCGGGCCTTGGATTCATCGCTCTTGGATCTTTTCTGATGAGCTTCTTTAACAGCACCACTCCCCTGTCCTATATCCTGGCCTCTCTCCTTATAACAGGCATAGGCCTTGGTCTTACATTCCCCACCATCAACACAGCCCTTCTGCGATCTGTGAGCTCACAAGATGTCAACACCGCGTCCGGATTCTTCACAACGGTCAGCATGTTGGGAAACAGTTTAAGCGTCATCTTAAGCACAAATTTTTTGGTTATCTTTGGTCGTCAGCGCCTCATGGCCTTGCTAACAGAAAACGCTTTTATTTTATCTCCAGCTCAAAACGAAGTGCTGGTGAGCATTTTAGGAAAAGTTGAGCATACGGCAGACCAATTGAAAGGTTTTGAAGATCAGGCCTCTTCCCTCCTAAAACTTATAGATCAAGCATTCGTGTGGGGGGTTGAAAGGAATATGTGGATTGGAACCCTTTGTGTTCTCACTTCTCTGGCCCCTGTTTATATCTGGTGTCAGCACCTCAAGATCAAGAAAACCCCTAAAAATATGCCTGTTCTTTGAGAAACAACTTCTCCCATAAAGGAAGGTCACTCACAGCGCCCTCCCCATAAAAAAACCACCTCTCTTTCGAGAGGTGGTTTAATAAAGTTTCTATCAAAGAGAGGGTAACTCCCTCTGAAAACTAGAACTTATAAGACAGTCCTACCAAGAACGTCCAGATTTTCGGTGTCACTTTCACCTGAGCGACGTCACCGCCTAGTATCTGATAGTTTTTAGTCTTAAACCCTTGGTACATGGCATAGTTTGCATCAAACTGCACAGCCCATTCATGACTCATGGCTACTTTCACACGAACGCCTGGCTCAACACCCCAAACATTCTTGGAAGTTGTTCCGCCATTATAGCCAGCAGTCCCTGCTTGACCACCGTTGTTCTCGTGCTTCAAAGAGAACCTTCCGTTAACGACACCTAGTTTTCCATAGATCGTCACACAGTCTCCCACAGGAACACCTGCGTTCACAGAAGCCCCAAGCTTGTACTTTTGAGTCAGAACGTTCTTGCGAAAATCATCGACTCCCTGAAAGTTACCATTAGCGGCATCAGGAACCCAAGTCTTCTTGCTCTGAGCTGTATCCATAGACACGGCAAATTCACCTCCCAATACGAAAGAGGAAGAAAGAGGCGCTTCATATCCTGCAAAAACCTGACCAACAAACCCTGACGCAGTCTGTTTAAAACTTGGAGTCTCAACCGAACCGGCACCAACCCCCTGAACGTAGGTCGCCTTACCAGTCCCTTGATTTTTAGATGCTCCTACTGCAACGCCCGCATAAAATCCTGGCTTAACCTGAGCTGTAGCTCCAGAAAAAAGAACCGCACTCAATACTGTTCCCAGCATAACTTTTTTTAACATTTTCACTCCTTGTATATTTGACACTCATATACTGTCAATTTTACTAACCTGTGCTAGAAACGTCAAGGCTTTTTCAAGAGCTTGTATAGGTTCACAACATATGAGACTCAAGCAGCGACCTTGAGGACAGTGTTA
>CAZEUR010000008.1:0-42476 GCA_964515175.1 uncultured Holosporaceae bacterium
TAAAAGTTCAGATAGATGTGAGACTGAGCGAGGGGGATAAGCGGAGCCATAAATAGCGAAGCGAAATCCCCCTTGCAGATAAGAAAAAAGACCTTCAGGATATGTTCTTTAACAAAAGGGGTTGACATAGAAAGATTTTTTATATATAAAATCTCGCCTTTGTTATGTTTAATTATGGTTTTTTTAATATGAATACAAAATATTTATTATCTATTTATTTGTTTTTTAGCTTTTTAAGTTGTGGATGGGCTTGTGTCGAATGCAAAGACCTCTCTGCTGACGAGTTTCGAAGTCTTTATCTTGCGCCACAAATGCATTATTTATTAGATGAGACAACTCTATGGACAGAAAGAAAAAAAATCGCCGAAAGCTTTACAGATACAAAAGAGAATCGAGAGGCTATGCTGCAGCCACTGGGGCGAAAGACAATTGGGGATGAACTTACAAGCACAGAGGGATTCGAAGAGATTAGAGCAGAGGTTATCTCTTTCATAGATCGGGTCCTTAAACATTGCAGATTTGGCCTTAATAATTACTGCGCTTTTTCAATCGCCATAAACCAACCAAGCCCTAAGAAAGCCTTATGGGAGGAAATCATGAATCGATTAGGGAATGAGTTGAAGCGCCAAGAAACTCTAGAGAAAGAAGATCTAAAGAAAGAAACTCTGGAGAAAGAAACTCTGGAGAAAGAAACTCTGGAGAAAGAAACTCTGGAGAAAGAAACTCTAGAGAGCGAAGCAAAAAAGAGTGAACACCCTAGAGATCTTCGCGTATGTTCACAAAAACCGTTGGATCCAAAGAATCTGCAGAGCATTTTTGACGTAATTAAAGAATCATTCACTGTCAATACGGAATTTGTTCAATACATGGCTAGTTTAGATTGCCTGGCTTTTAATTTTTTACATTATGCATCATCAGGTCTTTCAAAAGAGGAGGCTCTTGCTAAAATTAAAGAGGTTACTAAAAGTACAGAGCCTACTCCTAGACTCGATAATCTCTACACGATTCTTGTGGAGAAAACTTTTAAATTGTCTAATCCTGAATTTTCTCAAAAAAATGATTTCAGTTGGACATTTGAGAGTAACTCGTATGAGAACCAGGCAAAGATAATCAGAAACTCGTTTTTTACAGACAGCCCCTTTCTAGTAATTTCGGGAACGCTTTTCCCGTTGAAGGAGATCTTGAAATCCTTCATCACTGCGAAAATAAAAAGCCGACAGGGATCCTCTCTTCTTCCTCAGGAGGCAGATTATTTAGAAAACGAGAGAATTCTGACGAAGATTTCTAACGGACTGCAACTGCTAAAAAAAGATTGCAAAAATTATGACTCTCTTGTTATCACGCTTTTGCCTTTTTCGGGCTGGATTGACCAGTTTGAGAAGGGCGAGATAAGGCCTCACAATGATCTTGCTTTTAAAAAAGCCCGTGAGAAAGAGGCACAAGAATACGCATGGCGAGACAGACGAGACGCTAAAGCACAAGCTACACAAAAAAAAGCAGCAGAAGAATACAGAAAGATGCTGAAGGAGCAGGAGAAGGAAGCAGCTGAACGGCGCGCGGCTCTGCCCCCACCAAAAAAGAAGTCGCCGAAAAAGCCTAAGCCGATTGGGTCTGCACTTGAGAGCTCTGCTGGGTCTGCACTTGAGAGCTCTGCGCCCTCTCAAGAAGAGCACCCGGTATCAAGCAGCAATCCCGTGGGGACCTCCGTGGCTTCCTCTGCTGCAAGAGAGCCATTGGACGAACCTTCGGCCTCTACTGCAGCTTCAACAGCGCAAGTGGCACCAGAATTACTCCCTCAGCAGTCTGTGAATGTGTGGGCGGGATTTGAGTCGCCGTTGCCGCCTCCTCC
This sequence comes from uncultured Holosporaceae bacterium, assembly GCA_964515175.1. Lineage (GTDB taxonomy): Bacteria > Pseudomonadota > Alphaproteobacteria > UBA7879 > UBA5542 > CAIWGV01. The sequence goes on from CAZEUR010000008.1 coordinate 1,850, forward strand.
AAAAGATGCTTTTTTAAGCACGATAGAAGATCCAGATCTTAGGAGAGAAATTGAGACGGCCCTGGAAGAGCTGAGACCTCGGAAAAAGAAAGGACCCGCTGCTGCGGCAGTGGCAGAAGCAGAAGCCCATGCACCTAGAAAAATAATAGTAAAAAAATCGCAGTACACTCATTTTGAAAGGTTTTTTACAGAGACCAAATTGAATTTTAGGTTCGTTACACAAGCTCTTAAAAGTCTGGGAGGACAACTGATATGTAGTGGCGGTGGGTCACATTTCTCTTGTGAGTTTAAGGGAATTCGAAAAAAGTTGGGTGTTACGAGGCCTCATGGACAGAGTGACAATAATCAAATGCTTGGGCCTAAAGCTTTAGCAAGCATTAGGGATTACTTAAAAGAAGAACTGGGGATTACTTTAGATTCTTTTGAGATGGCAGGAGAGTAGGGAACTCCTTCAGAATTCTCAATTCCCTCTGTACTTTCTTTCCAAAGATTGCTAAAGTGAGGCACCTAGAAAATATGCGGTCGTGGCGGAATTGGTAGACGCGCAGCCTTGAGGTGGCTGTGATGGAAACATTGTGGAAGTTCGAGTCTTCTCGACCGCACCATAAAAAAACCTTATCAGACTCTGGATGATAAGAGAAAGCTGGTATACACTGTAAAGTAGAGTTAACAATTTACTGAGGAGAAGGTAGTGGAAGACTTCTACGAGAAGACGCAGAATCAAGCCAGTTCTGACACAGTGCTCGATGTGATTTCTCCCCAGCTGCTGGAAGAGTTTCTCTATGCGCTTACCAAAAAAAATAAGAAGAAATTAGCGGATCTCACTAAAAATCTGGAGCCGGCCGACTTGGCCGTTGTTTTGGAAGGGCTATCTAAGGCAAATCTTGAGCTTTTCTTTAGTCTTATAAACTCTAACTTTAATTTTGATGTTCTCCTTGAGCTATCGGACCACGCACGACAAGAAGCAGTTCGTTTTATTGGTATTAAAGATCTTTCCAAACGTTTGGCTGAGCTTGACAGTGATGATGCCTTTATTTTAATTGATGAGCTAACCCAAGAGCAACAAACAGAAATTTTGGCGGCCATTCCGGCGGCGGCCCGAGCAAGCTTTGAAAAGATCCAATCTTATCCTGAAGACTCAGCCGCCCGCCTCATGCAACAAGAGCTTGTTGCTGTTCCCTCCTTCTGGAAGGTGGGGGATGTGCTGAACTATATTCAAAAATCTGAGGCCATTCCAGATAGTTTTTATGAAGTATATGTGGTGAACCCCAAGCATAAGGTTTTGGGTGCTGTCAATATTAGTAAGCTTTTGCGACATGGCCATGGAGTGGCCCTCAAGACCATTATGAAGAAAGAAGTCAAAACCATTCCCGCGACGATGGACCAGGAAGAAGTGGCTTATTTTTTCCGTCACTATCACTTAGTATCAGCCCCGGTGGAAGATGAATCGGGTCGCATTATCGGCGTAATCATGAGCGATGACGTGGTGGATGTGATCGAAGAAGAAGCGGAACGGGATATCTTTCAATTGGCAGGTGTGGGAGAGACAGACTTTACAGCGCCTTTCCTGGTGACGTCCAGTAAGCGCATTGGGTGGCTCATCGTGAGTCTTGTCAATGCTTTATTGGCAGCCTTTGTGATTGAATCCTACCATGCCACCATCGAGAATCGGGCTGCTCTTGCCGCACTCATGACCATTGTGGCGGCCATGGGAAGCGCATCCGGCACCCAAGTGGTGGCTATCACCGTGCGCGCCTTTGCAACGCGAGTCTTTAAGAATATGAGCCCATGGAAGGCCCTCTGGAAAGAGACTCTTATCGGGCTGGCTAATTCTATCTTCTTCTCTATTGTCCTGGCTCTTATTGTTTTGGTATGGCTGGGAGATATAAAAATTGCCATGATCTTGCCAGCGGCGCTTATCTTTAACATGTGCTGGGCGTCTGCCGGAGGGGTTTTACTGCCCATTCTGATTTCTCGGCTTGGGCTTGATCCGGCTGTGAGTGCGGGACCTTTGTTGGGGGCTACCACTGATGTCTTTGGGTTTGCTGCCTTTTTGGCACTAGCCAGCTTGGTTTTATAATGTCTACTATCACGTCCCCAGATCCCATTGTTATTGTTGAAGCACTCAGGACCCCCATTGGATTGTTTCAAGGAGATCTGCAACGTCTTTCAGCGCCCGAGCTGGGGAGTGCGGCTGTTACAAGCCTCTTGGCTTTAACGGGACTTGATCCCAAACAAGTGGACGAAGTGATTATGGGATGTGTTCTGCCCGCAGGATTGGGGCAGGGACCAGCTCGTCAAGTGGTGATGGGGTCAGGCCTCAGCCCTCACACAAAAGCTACACTGGTGAATAAGGTATGCGGTTCTGGCATGCAAGCCGTTATCTTTGGAGCTCAACAATTGCAGCAGGGCGACAGTGAAGTGATTCTGGCGGGCGGGATGGAGAGTATGAGCCAAGCCCCTCTCCTTAAAAAGCGTACTCCAAAAGGGCTGGAGCCTGAGGTCCAACATTATGCAGATCATATGTTTTTGGATGGACTGGAAGATGCCTATAATAAGAATGCTTCTATGGGATTGTTTGCGGAAAAAACAGCGGAAAGATATGGTTTTACACGCAAAAAACAGGATGACTATGCCATTTTGTCTTTAACGAGGGCACAACAGGCCACAGAAAAGGGATATTTTGTGCCTGAGATCGTCCCCATTATTGTTAAGACACTAGAAGGCACCAAGGAAGTGGTGGTGGATGGTGGCGTGACGCGGGGAAAGGTTGAAAAGATTCCTCTTCTAAAAGCTGCTTTCAAAGAGAAAGGGACCATCACTGCTGCAAGCTCCAGCGGCTTAAGCGATGGGGCAGCCGTTCTGCTTCTCATGAAGGAATCCAAAGCGAAATCTTTAGGTCTTAAGCCTCGGGCCAAAATTGTAGCTTATGCAGGACATGCCCACGAACCGGAGTGGTTTACAACGGCGCCCATTGACGCCATTAAAAAGCTTTTCAAGAAAACTGGATGGTCTAAAAAGGACGTGGATCTTTTTGAAATCAATGAAGCCTTTGCGGCTGTGACGCTTGCCGCCATTGAGGAATTAGATTTAGATATGGATAAGGTCAATATCCACGGAGGCGCCTGTGCTTTGGGGCATCCTTTGGGGGCTTCTGGGGCTCGGATTATTATAACACTGCTCAGCGCCCTTGAACAAACGGGCAAGAAACGCGGCATCGCCGCCATCTGTATTGGTGGCGGCGAGGCGTTGGCGTTGGCTATTGAGCGGTAGGGTCATCGGGGTTCCCTCGTGTAAATCTTACTAAACGTGCTCTTCTAATCTCATTTGCGGAAATTTGAGCAAGTCGCTCAAGTCTTGCTCTCTCTTCTTGGTTCGCGAGAGTGCGTTGGTGCGCAGCTGCTGCCGCTTCTTCGTTAGCAGCCTTTTGGGCTGTTCTTACTCTGTCTTTTTCTTGGTCAGTACGGAGAGATTCTTGAAATGCTCTATCTTGCTCTACCCTTAAGAGTCTTGCTTGCTGAAGAAAAATATATTCCTCAAAATGGTCTCGCACCTTATGAATAACGATGTCTTTATCTTCATCTCTCAGGCTTTTCAAAGATTCCCATTTCTCTTGACTGAAGTGTCCATTTTCTAGGCATTCTGACCATAGATACTCGTTCATGAGAGCTTGCCTCTCAGGAACAGGTCTTTTAAGAGCTTGGCCGTAAGCCTTTAAGTATCTCTCCTCAAAGGTATCTCCCTGAACTCTTTCTAATGTGAAAGGTTTAGTATTTTCACGCGACCGTGCGAATGCAACCCTTGCCAATGCACACTCTGGTGCTGCCTCTGCGACGTCGGCTCTAGGCATATGAGCACCCATCTCCACTAGGATTTCAGTCAAAAGATCTCCTAAGGTTCTGGTTTCTTGGAGACATGTCTCGCAAATCCCGTCATCTATTTGAGTCCCTTGTTGGTTATGCAAAGTATCTCTAAATCGGTGGGGAGTTCGTTGTTCTCTATGCAAAGTATGTCTAAATTTGTTTAAAGCTAAGGAAAGAACCATTATCTGATTCTCCTTCACTTCAATCCCTTCTAGTTGGCAGGTACGCGTTACCTGAAGAGCGTACTCTAGAGCGCAGCGGTGGGTGGTTAAATCTCCCAACACACCTAGATTTCCTAATGCTGTTTCTAACGCACTTGTAGCACTCGCCGATGCTGTGTCCTCGCGTAAAGATGCGCTCATGGCCCATTCAATTTGTTGTTCTTCAGTCATATGAGCGGGATCAATCGCGGTATAAGCTGCCCTCCGTTTTTCTTCCTCTTGGGCGGATATTCGAGAGGCTTCTAAAACTGCTCGAAGAATCTCAGGATCTTCCTCCCCTGCAGCCGCTGCAGGACGTTGTTGCGGGATTGGCTCTTCGTGCCATCTTCTCTGCTCTTCTGCTCTTGTTGCTGCTGAGCGTGCAGCAAGACGGTTCATTTCTTCTGGTTGAGGCAAAGTAATACCTGGAAGGTGTCTGTTTTGTTGAAGGAAGCGCAGCCGTCCTCCATTATCTAATACTTGAGCAAGATAAGTGGCCCGATCTGGTTCCCAACCAAGGTTTACAAGCCCTTGCCAGACAACCACCCATTGCTGAGCTAAACTTCCATCGTTTCGGACAAGTTCCATACCGCTTCCGACAACTGCAGAAGCAGAAAAAGAAAATAAAAATAATAATTTTGTAATAATAAATCTTCTAAACATTTTTAAATAATCCATCCAAATTCAATTTTTTTATAAGCATTTAATATAAAATAATAAGATTTTTACAAATTTCAAGGGAGGAAGATAAAAAAATAAGGAGGCGGTTGATACCTCCTTATTTTCTAAAGTTTATTTAAGAATAAAATTAAAACTTATAGGCAACACCCGCGAGTATAGAGAAAACTCGAGGTCTAACAGTTACGACATATGAGTTGCCGACAACAGTCGAAAAGTTTTCAGATTTAAAATTCTGATAAAACGCATAATTTACATCGAGATGAGAAGACCACTCTCTATTCATCTCAACCTTTAAACGAACGCCAGGTTCAATACCCCAGAGATTTTTAGCCTTTGACGAAGGAGAATATCCTAGCCCACTGCTTGGTTGATCCTTAATGTTGAATCGACTATTAAGAATTCCTAGTTTTCCATAAAGAGATATGGAAGGACTTAAAGGTGTCCCCACATTTAAGGACACTCCAACCTTATATTTTTGAGTTAAAGTATCGCGCACTGGTTGGAGAGCGGCCAAATTCGTAGAAGTTTTCTTATACTTCGCCGTATTAAGACCTACAAAAGCTTCTCCTCCTACCAGCAAACCGGAAGAAATAGCCCATTCATGCCCTGCGAATATATCTGCAACAAACCCTGATTTAGAGGGTTTAAATTTATTGCTGCGAAGGGTGCCAGCAACCGTTTGATCTGCTTTACCTTTTCCACCTAAGTTCGCCCATCCTGCTCTTGCTCCCGCATAAAATCCGTTGGTAGCAAAGGCTGACATAGCGGCGGTTGCAAAGATAAGAGTTGACGCGATAGCATAATTTGAAATTTTTGACATTTTTATTCTCCTAAAATTCTTAAGCTCTCCTTATACACGCCTTCTAATCCAAAGTCAAAAAGGGACAGCGAAAAGAAATGGGCAAAACCTTTTATATTTCGGTCAATAGTATTCAGTGATATACTTCTTCCTATTATGAAGGAAAAACAGTCTCTAGCATATGGATCTGGCATTATTCAAAAAGCTGTTCGCCACTTAGCAGGCCAACCCGGCGTCTACCGCATGCTGGATGAAGAAGGGAAGGTTCTCTATGTGGGGAAGGCCAAGAATCTGAAAAATAGGGTAACAAGCTACACCCGGCCAGAAACCCTATCAAAACGCATTCAGCGCATGATTAGCTTGACGCACTCCATGGAGTTTGTTGTCACGCATACGGAAGCAGAAGCATTGCTCCTGGAAGCCAACCTCATAAAAACGTTGAAACCTCGGTTCAATATTCTCTTTAGAGATGATAAGTCTTTCCCCTATATTCTGATGACAGAAGGAGAGTCCCCCTCTCGTATTTTACTACATCGAGGTGCAAAAACTATTAAAGGTACTTATTTTGGTCCCTTTGCCTCCACTCAATCTGTTTCTAAAACTTTGGAAATTTTATCCCGGCTCTTTAGGCTGCGCACTTGTACAGATCGATTTTTTGAGGCTCGCACGAGGCCTTGTCTTCAATACTATATAAAGCGATGCACAGCGCCTTGTGTTCAGAAAATAACAGATGCTGCCTATGCAGAACAGATACATCATGCGAAACAGTTCTTGCGGGGAAAAACCCATGATTTGCAAAAAACGTTGGCCAAAGAAATGCAATCGGCAAGCTCTGCCTTAAACTATGAACGGGCTAAAGACTTGAGAGATCAGATCCAAGCCCTTACAAAAATCCAAGAAGAGCAAGGGGTCTACATTAAGGAAAATGGCGATATAGATATAATTGCCTTGATTCAAAAAGAAGGGAAAACGGCCATTCAAGTTTTCTTTTTCCGATATGGATGTAATTATGGGAATAAATCTTATTTCCCAACCCATGACCGAGAAGACACGCCGTCTCAGATTTTATCTGCTTTCATATCTTGGTTTTACACCCACCAAGACCCGCCCTCCACAATTCTTCTGAGTCATTCTTTGGAAGACCAGGGCTTACTTCAGAAAGCCTTGGGCCAAAATATTTGTTTCGTTGTTCCTAAAAGAGGCATGCGTCATCAGCTCATACAACAGGCCCTTAAAAATGCAGAAGAATCCCTAGCGTCCCGTTTGTCTGAAAAAGCCTCCATCAGGCATTTACTAGAGGGGGTTGGGAAGCTTTTTGGTTTGGAGTTTTCTCCCAAACGGATAGAGGTGTACGATAACAGTCATGTTCAAGGGAAATATGCCTATGGAGCAATGGTTGTGGCGACGGAAGAGGGATTCCAAAAAAAAAGTTATCGACTCTTTAAGATTCGGGAAGCGGATGTGAATTCTAAGGGAGGAGATGATTATGCCATGATGCGGGAGGTTTTAACCCGGCGGTTCCACCAAGCTGATCCTGAAAACTTCCCGGATCTTATTTTGCTCGACGGGGGGCAGGGGCAGCTTAATGTGGGTCTCAAAGTTTTAGAGAGCCTAGGTCTTAAGATTCCCATTGTGGCCATTGCAAAGGGGCCTGAACGGAACGCTGGAAAAGAAAGATTTTTTATGAAAGATCACACTCCCTTTTCTTTGGAAATGACAAACCCAGTTTTGCATTATTTGCAGCGCCTGAGGGATGAATCCCACCGGTTTGTGATTGGATCCCATCGCCGAGGTCGACAAAAAGGGATGAGTCAGTCAAAGTTGGAAGAGATTGCGGGAATAGGCGCACGGCGTAAGAAGGACTTGCTGCAACACTTTGGGTCCCTAAAAGCCATTTCAGAAGCAGGCGTGAAAGATTTACAAAAAGTTGAAGGTATCAGCGAAAAGATTGCTCAGACCATCTACGATTATTTTCATTAAGAAATGTCATTATATGCATCATTGCTTAATGGGGATAAATACCTAGAAAGATATTCTTTTTAAAATCATTCCATTGAAATTTTTGCATCTCATCCTTACATCTAAGATTGTAATAGGAGTTTAATAGATTTTATGAGAAGAAGATTTTTTTATACAGTATTACTGTGTTTCCTAGTATTAGAAGCGCTCTCTGCGGCAAGAATGGAAAAGATTGAAGCTCTTCCTGAGCCAGATAGGGTCATTTTCCCTGCCCGTGTAAGCGATAGTTTTAGCAAATTGCAGGAACTTTATAGCCTAACGCCTGCGCAAATAACCGCAGCTACGTCGCCACCTTCCAAGCTCTTAAAAGCTTCGGAGAATACTGTGCATCTTCTGCAGGCGTGTGCTACGGGTTTTCTTGTGCCGCAAGAATCGAAAATGACAACGATTTTCCATGAAGCGCTTCGTGCTGCTCGGATTTTGCAGAAGGATGTAGATTCAGCGACAGTGCCTCCTACTCTTGTGTTCGTTGGGAGGTCTGGAACTCATATTGAAGCTACTTTAAGATACCTCTATGAAAAAGAAGGGCGACCCTCTCCTAGAATTGTTTCAATGGCATTTTCTGCGGCGCCTGGCCTCATAGATTCTCGCGAACAGAGGAATCCTGGTGCTTATAAGATAGATTTAAAAAAAGAGAAACCAGAGGAAATTCCTTTCAAAAATGTGCTGGTTCCAAAACGAGTGCAGGTTCTTTATCAGTATTGGGATTCTCTGGAATTGAGTAAAATTCCTGGTCCCATATGGGCTATAGACTATATTAATAGTGGGGGAAATCTTTGCAGTTTTCTTGAATTATCAGAAGGTTATTTTCGGGAGCGACACAAACCTTTTCCTCTCTTCAGGTTTTATGGCATGGCTCTTACTTCAACTAGCGCAAGGGGTGCTCCTGTTGGGCACTTTTGGATCTATGTACCAGAGCATCGTACCTTAAAATTTGATTCTTACTTAGAGGAATGGGGGATTAGACCAATACAACTCCAAGCCCATCCCTTGGATATTTCTTTTGAAGCATACACTGTTATGAATTTTGAGGATTTTCATACCCTCTATGCAGCCGTGCCGCGATACCAGGCATGGAATTGGAAACGGTTAAAAGATGATAAAGGTGAGCCTGTGCCTGGTGCCGTTGATCCAAAAATTCCAGGGCGTTTTCACACAGAATTCAAGACTAACTTTGTTATTCCGGCTGTAGACTGGATTTTAGAGCATCCAGAAACGATTGAAAAGGGTATGAATAAAGATAACCAGAGAGATCTTTGGATAAAGGTTTTGAAGGAAGGGGGGACGCCAGATTCAGACTTGGAAGGAATACTGAGTCAATTTTCTAAGATTACATTGGCTGCCTTTAAATGCTAAGAGGCAAAGTTCTGGTAAGCGCCATATAAAAAGAGGGGCGAGGTTTCCCTCGCCCCTTAAGTCTAACAGGGAGGCTTTACGTCTAGGAGACGTAAAAAAGGACCGAAGTCCTAATTCCTGGGCGTTGCGCCCAGAACTCGTACCGCCTATCCGGCGAAAGCTCGTTGGATTTCACAATCCATAGATATATTAATAAGCTGTTTTGGAAAAATGGTCCATGGCCATTTAGGCGGATATCTTATGCGTTTTTTGCATACCAAAATAGATTGTAAAAATCTGCAGACTGCATCTTGTCTTTAGGATATAATTTTAGTGAATTTCAGAAGGATGGAAACGTTGAATATTTCATTAGGTCATTATTTAGCTCTGGGGGCTATTCTTTTTTCCGCTGGTATTTTTGGAGTGCTTTGGAATCGGAACAACATGATGATGATGCTCATGTGTCTGGAGATCAGTCTTTTGGGAGTATTGCTTACTCTTCTTGCTTTTTCTAAATTTCATCATCACCTAGATGGGCAAGTTTTTGCTCTTTTGTTTTTGGCCGTGGGGGTGGCAAAGTTCGCCTTAGGTATTGTCTCTATCCTTATTTTTTACAGAGAAAGGCGTTCAGTCTCTACAAAAGACATGATAGAATTCAAGGAATGATAGAATTTATTGCATTCCTGGCTGTTTTTTTTCCCCTTTTTGGGAGCCTCTCCTTGGTCCTTGCAAAGGTGAAAAAAGGCTCACAACTTCCTCACATCCATTTGATTCCTACCCTTTATCTTGGAATTGCAGCTCTTTGCGCTTCTTTTCTCTTATATGAAATTCTGGAAAACAAAATTTCTCAAAAATTTGAAGTGCAGCTTTTCAACTGGATTTCCTTTCCGGCCTTAGAAGTCAACTGGAGCATCCGAATCGACATGCTGAGCGCTGTTATGCTCTGGATTCTAGACCTGGTTTCTTTGCTGATCCATTTTTACATTATAGGGCGCATGGAAAATCCTATCTCAAGGAACAATCTTTTCATTGCTTTAGGTCTCTTTACTTTTTCCACAGGCCTTTTTCTTGTGTCCAATAACTTTCTCCAGCTTTTTCTTGGATGGGAGCTATTAGGAATTTTTTCCTATCTGATCATTGGATTTTATTCAGAAACCAGCAGCACAAATGCGGCGGCTTTTAAAGGATTTATCATGAATAGCATTGGGGATATGGCCCTTTTGATTTCCATAATTATAATTTATAACTCGGTTCATAGCTTTTCATTCGACTTTCTAGAAAAAGAAACCCTCCAAAAGATATCTCCCGACACCATTGGTGTTTTAGGAGGCCTCTTATTTTTGGCAGCCATCACAAAGTCTGCACAAATTGGCTTTCACTCCTGGCTTTCCAGTGCCCTAGAAGCATCAACTTCCGTATCTGCATTAGTGCATTCCTCCATTATTGTTACAACAGGGGTGTTTTTGTTATTGCGGCTATCGAATCTTTTAGAGATATGCCCAACATTAAAGCTATTTGTCGTTATCACAGGATCAACAACAACAATTCTATGTGCGGCGAGCGCCCTCACACAGCACAGCATCAAAAAGATTTTGGGGTATTCGATTTCGAGTCAGGTGGGGTTTATGATGGTAGACGTTGGGTTCTCGTACTATAAATTTGTCCTATTCCACTTGATTGCACACTCTCTTTTATACCCTCTTATTTTTCTAACTACAGGCTTTTTAATTGAGTCTAGTGAGGACGATAAAAACAAAAAATCCTTCAATAGTGCTTATTTACGAAAACCTTTTATTTATCCTCTTTTATGCATAGGAATTGTTGGTCTTTGCATTATTCCTTTTTCTTCTGGTCATTATTTAGCAATTCCTTTTTCTGAAATTGTATCCGGACACTTTACGATGAAGACGGCGACTTTTTTCAGCCTATCTTGTGTGGGTTCTTTTTTAACAGCTCTCTATACAGGCCGAATGATCATTTTGACTTTCCGTGGCAACACAGGAATCCCACAAAATGAAAAAGATTTGCCTAAAAAGGCTCCTTCATGGGCACTGGCATTTTTAGCTACCTTAATCATTTCTTCGCTTTTTGTTGGTATTATGACTAAGCGACATATTGATCTTTCTCTCCACAACCTCTTTATAGCTGGTGGCATTATTTTCTTGGGGTTCTCTATTATCGGGAGCTTTTATTTTCTCAGCCAAGACATTCGAAGAATCCTTGTCAAAAAATTTAATCCACTTCATAAAATTATCCGGGAAGGGTGGTATTTTGACGAACTTTATGAAGTTTTGCTGGTAAAGCCTTTCAATTTTACGGCAATTTTCTTAGCTCAAAAAGTAGAATATGGTGGAATCGATACGGCCAGCACAGAGGGATCCACTTTTCTTTTAAAACAGGTCTATAGGGCTATTAACTTTTTCCAATCAGGACAAATTTTTTATCACTTTGCTTTAGCTGCCGCGGGGTTTATTTGTCTTATGGCATTTTTGATATTTAGGTAGAAAATGGATTTAAATAATATTCCCATTCTCTCTATTTTAATTTTTCTTCCTTTGGTGGGGGCTTTTTTTATCAGCCTTATTGATGAAAGTGTTGCCGCAACCAATGCTCGACAGGTGGCTCTGTGGACTGGGACGGTTACACTTGTCCTCACTTTGATCCTTTTATTGAGATTCGACACAAATATTACAGGATATCAGTTTTCAGATAATCTGAGCCTTTTTAGCCACATAGGACTAAATTATAAAGCGGGGGTGGACGGCATTTCCCTTGCCTTTGTTTTGCTGACAGCCTTTCTATTTCCTTTAAGCATTTTTGCGGATTGGGGCACTCCACAAGCCAATTTGAAACTTTATATGATTCTGTTTTTAGTCTTAGAAACCCTTGTCTTGGGTGCTTTTTGTCAATTAAATTTACTGATGTTTTTTGTGTTTTTTGAGTCCTGCTTAATTCCTCTCTATTTTTTAATGGGACTGTGGGGACGAGAAAAAAACACTAGAATTTCTTCCAAATTTTTTATTTATTTTCTGCTGAGTTTCTGTTGTGAATTGTATGTGCTCCTGGAAATTTTTAGCTCCGTTGGTTCCTTTGATCTTGAAAAAACATCTCTCTTTCCTTTTGATCCCTCTCTAGAGCCATGGATGTTCTGGGGGCTATTCTTGTCTTTTGCCATAAAGGTTCCCTTGATTCCTTTTCACATTTGGTTTCCCCAAACAGAAGGACAATTATCAACACCCGTTTCTATGATTTTTGGAGGAGCTGTTTTAAAAATAGCCTCTTATGGAATTATGAGGATACTGCTGACTCTGTGTCCCAACACATCCCGACTAGTGGGTCCCTTTTTATGTGACTTCTGTGCGTTAGGAATTATCTATGCATCTTGGGTTGCTTTTGGACAGAAAAACCTTAAAAAAGTTCTGGCCTATGCGACTTTGTCAGAAATGTGCTTTGTTGTTTTAGGGCTTTTTAGTTTTCAGGTTGAGGCCTTAAAAGGGGCAATTTTTCATTCTTTAAGCCAAAGCTTTATCGCCGCTGGCCTCTTTTTTAGTGTGGGGGCACTTTACCAACGCATGCATACATACTCCATTGAAGACTATGGCGGCCTTGCCAAGGTTATGCCTCAATTTTCTTTGATCTTTTTCTTACTGCTTTTGGCGAACATGGGTTTCCCGGGAACAAGCTCTTTTATCGGGCATATTTTTATTATGATGGGACTTGATTTTTCTCATCTATTTCTGACAATTCTCATTGGGACTGGAATATTTTTTTCTGGTATCTACACCTTATGGGTTTATCAAAGGACAGCTACGGGCACTGTAACAAGTACTCTCGTTCAGGGGCTCGAAGACCTGGACTCAAAGGAAAAAGGGATTTTGGTTGGATGCCTTAGTATCATTTTCTTGATGGGAATTTTTCCAAGCCCAATTATGAAGATGGCAGAAAAATCTTTACCTGCCATACTAACCCCCCAAAAGATACCTTTTGCAAGAGAGATGAGTCCCTCAGAATGATTAATATCATCATGTTTTTACCAGAATTTTTTTTAGGGAGTCTTGCCTTAGGCTTTTTGTTTTTTGGGTTTTATCGCGCCAAAGTTAACAGCAGTGAAGGCGTTCTCTTTTTACCACTGCTCCCAAAGGGGATTTACTATGGTATTCTCGGGCTACTCTTAGTTCTGTTGGGGTTTCTATGGTTCGCTCATAGTCTTCAGGGTATTTGTTTTTATGGATTTTTTATTTCAGATAGGCTCGGTATTTTATCCAAAACAATTATTTGTCTTATAGGTTTGCCTTGGATTTGTTTTGATGGCCCTGTTATCGATAGTGCGTTAAAACGAGACGACATCCGTCAGTTTGAACATCCATCCCTCTTAATTATATTTCTTATTGGGGCATTCCTCACCATTTCGGCCCATCATTTATGTGCTCTTTATCTGGGCCTAGAGCTTCAAATGGTTGCTTTGTATACGCTCATTGCCATGAAGAGTGGGGCTTGCTCAAAAGAAACAGCTCTTAAGTATTTTTTACTGAGCAGTATCGGATCTGTTTTTCTCATTTATGGATTAACCCTTATCTATGGATTTGTGGGAAGCGGTGATTTCTCTGAAATTCTTACTTCTTTGGAGTGGGGAGAGCATACGTCCATTGGATATTCTTGGCTTCAGGTGGGTTTTTTCCTAATCCTCGGGAGTCTTCTTTTTAAGTTAGGACTATTCCCATTTCATTTCTGGACAGTGGATGTAAGCCATGGCACGTCAAATGTACAAATTCCCTTTCTTTTATATATTTCAAAAGTATCGATCTTCGTCCTGCTGATAAGACTTCTTTTTGAATCATTCCATACCCTAGCTTCTTTCTGGAAGCCTATGCTTTTATGGGTAGCCTTGATCTCTCTGATAATTGGGTCCATTGGGGCTTTTTTTCAAAGCAACATTCGCCGCCTTTTTGCTTATACAGGTCTTTTTCATGCCGGCCTTGTATTGATTGGGTTAAGCTCAAAGGGAATTAGGGGTGCTTATGCGAGCCTCTTGTACCTGTTTATTTTTATCATAACAGTTGTTGGATTCTTTTTCTTTTTGGCAAGTCTTAGCAAAAATGACCAAAATCTTGATGACATCGACCAACTCAAAGGTCTTTCGAAAACTCAACCTCTTTTGGCTTTGGTTATGTCTTTATTGCTCTTGTCATTGGCAAGTCTTCCCCCTTTTGCAGGATTTTGGGCAATGCTGTATCTTCTTTCGTCCCTCACTTTCGAAAACTTTTTTGTTATCGGCATCATTTTATTTTGTAACATTATAACGGCTGTCTGCTATATGGGCATAATCAAAAGGATTTTCTTTGAAACAAGCACCCAGGAAATTCATTCAACTCTTTCTTGGCGCACAGGATGGATATTAATTGCATCTTTTGTTATATTGTTCCCAATTATGCAGGAATTCCTTTTAGGAATCATTAGGGGGACGGTAGATACGTTATAAAAAATGGCAATGACTCAATATACTTTGGAAGCGCACGAAACTTGCACTAGCACCATGGATTTGGCACGTCTGTGGGTAGAAAACACTCATTCTTTTTCAGAAGATTTCCATGTTATTTGGACTTTAGAACAAAGCGCTGGAAGAGGAAAACTTGACCGGAAATGGCTTTCATTTAAAGGGAATCTGTTTGTTAGTCTTGTTGTTCCTTTTTATTTTCCTTTAAGCCGAGTAGGGGAACTTTCTTTTTTAACAGCCCTATCTGTGGCGGAGGCGATTAACTCCCTAGATCCTCAATTGAAGGTGCTTTGTAAATGGCCAAACGATATCATAATCAATGACAAGAAAGTCGGGGGGATTTTATTGGAGACTCTTTCTAAGGGAACCAAAAACTTTGTTTCTATTGGTATCGGATTAAATTTAGACTCTTTTCCAAAGGAATTATTGTCCACCTCTTTATCTGAGCTTGGAATTCATATTTCTCCCAAAGAAATGCTGGAAAAAATCCTAAAAAGACTAACCCATTTCTTGGATGTTTGGTATGCGGAAGGGTTTGAACCTATCCGAACACTTTGGCATAAACGAGCGTGGAATTTGGGAGAGCAATTAAAAGTTAAAACATTCTCAAAAGAAATAGTTGGGACTTTTGAACTCATGGATCATGCAGGATGCTTGATTCTTGTTCAAGACGATGGTAGAAGGGCAAGGCTCGCTTCGGGAGATGTCCTCCTTACACGAAGGAATGATTAGTGTCAAAAAATGATGATAAAATTCTTTTTCTGCCCCTAGGGGGGTCAGGAGAAATCGGTATGAACCTTAATCTTTACGGATATAAGGACCAGTGGCTTATGGTGGATTTAGGGATTACGTTCCATGATCGCCTTGGAATTGAAGTGGTACTGCCAAACCCCCAATACATTATCGAACGCAAAGATAAGCTTGTGGGGCTTTTGCTCACCCATGCCCATGAAGATCATATTGGCGCTGTGCCCTATCTATGGGAACGCTTTAAATGCCCCATTTATGCAACTCCCTTCACAGCGGAAATGGTCAAAATAAAGATGAAAGACCATAACCTCCCCTATAAAGATATTATTAATATCATTCCTTTAGAGAGTCATAAGCAGATAGGGCCTTTTGATATCCAAATGGTGACCCTTACACATTCTATTCCAGAGCCAAATGGCGTTTTAATCAAAACGCCGGTGGGCACTATTTTTCATACGGGAGACTGGAAGATTGATGAAACTCCTCTGATAGGAGAGGCCATTGATGGTAACGCGCTCCAGAAGATAGGAGATGAAGGAGTTCTTGCCATGGTCTGCGACTCCACCAATGTTTTTCAAAAGAAACCCGCCGGATCGGAAGGGACTGTCAGAGATAGTTTGATAGAGCTTGTTGGAGAACATAGCGCCAAGGGATCCATATTTGTCACGTGTTTTGCCTCAAACTTGGCACGACTTGAAACCATCGCTGTGGCGGCACATCGACATGGTCGCCAGGTGGCCATATTGGGTCGCGGGTTCCACAAAGTGAATGAAGTGGCTCGAAAGCTTAATTACTTAAAAGATTTGCCAGCCTTTATCAATGTGGACAAGGCGAAATCTTTGCCACGCGATAAAGTGCTATATATTTGTTCGGGAAGCCAGGGAGAGTTCAGAGCTGCACTCAGCCGCATTGCGTCTCAAACGCATCCTGAGGTAAAAATGTCGCCGGGGGATGTGGTTGTGTTTTCTTCGCGAATCATTCCTGGAAATGACAAACAGATTAATGCCCTCAAAAACAAAATTATCAAATTAGGGGTAAAAGTCATCAATGAACACTCCACGGATATTCACGTATCAGGTCACCCGAGCCGGGATGAATTGATTCAGATGTATGATTGGATTCGACCGAGAATTGTCATTCCTGTTCATGGAGAAGCGATCCATATGGTGGAGCAGGGGAGGCTTGCCAAAAAGCATGGAATCAAGCATGTGGTCATCCCAGAAAATGGGACACTTATCGAAATTACCAAGGATACGGCAGAAATTGTGGATGAAGTGGCCGCTGGACGCTTGGCGTTAGACGGAAATATGCTGCTTTCTTTCAATCATGGCTCTTTGAAAGAACGATTCCAGCTGGGAACCGATGGCGTTGCCTCTGTTGTCTTAGTGTTAAATGACAAAAATAACCTCGGCGATATCCCAAAAATTGCCTTCCAGGGCTTAAGTGTTTCGGGGGATTTGGCAACAGCTATTCATGAAGAGATCGAGATGCTGTTTCACATCCTGTCTGACTCTGAAAGATTGAAAGATGATGTCTTAACGGATCGAGTTCAAAAGATTGTCCAGCGTATTTGCCAAAAAAGTATTTTCAAAAAACCCATGGTCATTACTCACGTGGTAAGGATTTAGTTTTTTACGCTTTTTGAGAAAAGTTAAATATAGCTCGATGGGCGCCTTAAGACAGGATCTTACGGACCTCATAATTCCGTGAAAGACCTTACCCCTTGCTCAATCTCACATCTATCTGAACTTTTACAGGAGCTTTTTTACTGACAAGTCTCCAAAATCCCTTTAAAGTGAGAACATCATGACCCCAGGCGCCAGACTCTCGCAACTTGTTGACCTTATTGGACAAATCGAAACCACCGGAAAACCGGCAGATCAGGTGGCTTTCCAATATTTCCGGACACGCCGATACATGGGATCTGGAGATCGTCGATTCATTAATCATCATATATTTGGTTTTCTCAGGATAAGGGGGACCATAATCGGCCTCATTGAAAGCTATAAGGTAAAGCCCACCGTACGTCTTCAGGTATTTTCTTACTTCTTAAAGAAAACAGACATGACACTCGAAGATCTTGAGTCATTTTGTGCAGAGGGCATTTATTCTCCCACTCCTTTAAACCAAGAGGAAAAGGCTTTTTTGGAGTATCTACCAGAAATCAAGGAAGAGATCCTGTCCTTGGAAGATCGACTGAATGTTCCTGCCTTTCTTGTGGAACCCTTAAAAAATGTTTTTGAAGAAAAATTTGAAGAAGAAATGAAGGCACTCCTGGAAGAGGCTCCCCTAGATCTTCGGGTGAATACATTAAAAGCATCTCGAAAAGAAGTCATGAATCTGCTCGAAGCACAGGGGGTTCCTTTTGAAGAAACAAAACCCTCTCCTGTTGGGTTGCGCCTTAAATCTCGGACGTATGTTTTGGAGTCCGATGCCTATAAAAAAGGCCTCATCGAAATTCAAGATGCGGGCTCCCAGGTTCTTCCCTTTATGTGTGATGTGCATCCTGGCATGACCGTTCTGGATTTTTGTGCGGGGGCAGGAGGAAAAACTTTAGGTCTTGCAGCTCTTATGCAAAATAAAGGCAAGATCTTTGCCTGTGATATTGACGAAAGGCGCCTTAAAAATGCCAAAGATCGGCTAAAAAGGGCAGGGGTTCATAATACAACCCTCCATCTGTTAGAGGGAACTGGAGATAAGTGGCTCAAACGCCATAAATCTTTTTTCGATCGAATTCTTTTAGATGTGCCCTGTTCTGGCACAGGAACATGGCGCCGCAATCCCGACATGAAATGGCGCATCGCCCCTGAGGATATTGTGCGCCTTCAGAAACAGCAACAGGACATATTGACACAGGCTGAGAAGCTTTTGAAACCGGGGGGGCTTCTAATTTATGCAACGTGCTCTTTTCTCAAGCAAGAGAATGAAGATCAAATTGAAAAATTTTTGGAGAATTATCCTATATATTCCTTGCGCCCCTTTGAAGATATCTGGCAAAATGTAAAAGAGGCTGTTTTTGGGGATAACAAGAATTATTTAAGGCTTACTCCGGCAACCAGTAAAACCGATGGATTTTTTGTAGCAATTTTAAAAAGAAATGAAACTTAATCGATCCTATACATTAATTATTATCCTAATTGGGATCGTTGTTACTTGGTTTGCCTGGGGTCTTCTTTTTTCCTCAAAAAAGGACGAAGCCATTGTCCAAAAAGAACCTACCATTACAAAAGTTCAAACCCAGTTTTCACAAGCGACCACTCAAACAGTTTTTTTACGCCTCAGCGGTCGAACAGAAGCTTCAAAAATCGTTACCTTAACTCCAGAAATTGACGGAACCGTGGAAAAGATTCTAGTGCCGAGGGGATCTTATGTTAAGGCAGGCACACCCTTGGTGAAACTTTCTTCAGGAGAGAGATCTCAAACATTGGAGACAGCAAAATCTGCAGTTGCCTTGCGACAAAAGCAATACGAAGCGACCACTAGATTATTAGAAAAACAATATAGTTCGCCAATCTCTGTTAGCAGCGCTAAAGCTCAACTTGAAGAGGCAAAACTTGGCCTATCTCGTGCAAAGCTTTCAGTGCGCAGACGGGTCATTAGATCCCCATTTGACGGTGTGATAAATGACTATCAAGTAGATCCCGGAAGCAGTGTTTCACCGATGCAGGGAACAGCCATTGGGACTTTTGTCAGTCTTAATCCCCTGACAATCACTGTGCAGATCACAGAAAATGTTTTTCATCAACTACAGAAGGGAAAAGAAGCTGAAATTGAACTTGCGGACGGCAAGAAGACGCGAGGCATCATTTCCTATGTTTCTTCCATTGCGGATCCTCAGACAAATACTTTCAAGGTCCGTATTTCCATAGAAAATCCAAAAAACATGATTCCTGCGGGAATGACAGTGTCCGTCACTCTTCCTTTGACAGAACAAAAGGTTCATAAATTAGACTCCTCGTTCTTGACCTTGTCGGACCAAGGGGAGGTGGGTGTTAAAGTTGTGGAAGGGGGAAAGGCAATTTTCCTACCCATTGTGATCTTGGAATCTGCCGCTAATCATATTTTAGTCAGCGGTCTTCCAGACACGGTTGAGCTTATAGTTCTGGGACAAGAAAGCGTTTTGCCTGGAGAAAAAGTTATCTCTTCCCCAAGATCTTTAGAAGATCCATCTCAATGAAATGGCTTATTGATACCGCTTTAAATCATACAAGGGCTGTTTTGCTCCTTTTTGGATTTTTAGCGATTGCAGGCGCCGCCATGTACGTGACAATCCCCAAAGAATCTTCCCCTGACGTTCAAATTCCCTATGCTGTTATTATTATTAGCAACCCAGGAATTTCTCCGGAAGATGCAGAAAGACTGTTAACAGCGCCTGCGGAAGTGGCGCTCCAAAACATAGAGGGGATCAAGGAAATGAAATCCAAGTCCCAAGCAGACTATTCTGTTATTTTTCTCGAGTTCCAAGTTGGACAAGATCTGAATAAAGCGATCACGAATGTTCGAAATCAGATTAGTATTGCGAGAAATAAATTTCCTGAAGGCACGATGGAGCCTGTGGTGAAAGAAATTAACTTAAGCCTTTTTCCCGTCATTACGGTGCAACTTTCTGGCAATGTACCAGAAAGATTTTTGTATAGAGTTGCCAAAGATATCCAGACAGAGGTGGAAAACCTTAACAATGTACTTGAAGCTAAATTAATGGGCGGAAGAGAGGAAGTGCTCGAAATCACCATAGATCCCATCAAACTACAGTCCTATAATATTTCTGTGGAAGACATTATGGAGATATTTGCCCGCAATAACCTTATGGTGCCGGCTGGAAATATCAATATTGGGCAGGGTAATTTTTCTCTCAAGACCCCGGGGCTTCTTCAGACAGAGGCTGAAATCCTTAATATTCCTGTAAAAACAAGCTCTCAAGCTCTTGTTTGCATTAAAGATGTGGCTACCATCCGCCGAACCTATAAAGACGTAAAGACCTTTGCCCGATCTTGGGGTAGGCCCTCGGTTACTTTGGAGGTTTCAAAAAGATTAGGAAAAAACATCATCGAAACCATCAGAAAGGTTAGGAACACTATAGGATCAAACGTAGAACAAATAACAAACAAAATATCTGTGACCTATGCCCAAGACATGTCAGGTCATATCAAGGATGCCTTAAAAGAACTTCAAAACAATATTCTCATGGCCATTTTCTTAGTCATGCTAGTGATCATTGGAAGTTTAGGGTGGCGGGCCTCCATTCTGGTAGGGTTAGCAATCCCAGTTTCTTTTCTCTCAGCTATTTTTTTCATGGGACTTGCGGGAATCACTCTCAATAACGTTGTTTTATTCAGTTTGATCCTCTCTGTTGGAATGCTCGTGGATGGCGCCATTATTGTGGTGGAGTATGCAGATCGTAAAATTGCTGAAGGACATACAAAGCAAAAAGCCTATCGGGAAGCGGCTTACCGCATGACATGGCCTGTAATCTCTTCCATCACAACCATTATTGTTGTTTTTCTGCCGCTCTTATTTTGGCCAGGGATTGTTGGACAGTTCATGAAATATCTGCCCTTAACCTTAATTGCAACTTTAAGCATGTCTCTCCTTGTTGCCCTGATTTTAGTACCTGTTTTGGGCAGTATGTTTGGAAAAATTGATCGCTCAGACACCCAGGAAGTAAAAGAGCTGGCGAAAATGGAGACTTTGCCTCTTGATAAGCTTCATGGCTTAGGTGGGTTTTATATCCGTCTTGTGGACCCGCTTCTGAATCATCCCATAAAAGTTATTCTGTCCACTTTGGCGATCCTGGCCATTGTCCTTGGTGTCTATGGGAAGTTTGGGCATGGGGTAGAGTTTTTTCCCAAAATAGAACCTGATTCGGCTGTTTTCCTTGTTCGTGCACGAGGAAATCACTCCGTTGAAGAAAAAGACAGAATAGTGCGACAGGTGGAGGCCCAACTTCTTCATGCAAAAGAATTTAAAAATGTTTATTCCAGCTCCGGACTTCTGGACAATGTGGATGAAGATGTGATTGGAAAAATCTCAGTGGAATTTGTAAATTGGCAAGAGAGATCCCCTGCCAGAGAAGTTCTCGAATCTTATATTAAGAAAGTTAATACAATCCCTGGGGTTAAGGTGGAGGTGGAAGATCAAAAAAGCGGCCCTTCTCAAGGGAAGGATATTCAAATTGAATTAACCGCCACAGATTATGTGCTTTTACGCCCAGAAGTGTCTCGAGTTCGAAAATATTTAGAAACAGTTCCAGGGCTTATGGATATTGAAGATAGCTCTCCTATGCCAGGTATTGAGTGGCAAGTTCAGATAGATCGAGCGGAGGCAGCAAAAGCAGGGTCTAGCATTCGTCAAGTGGGCCGCATGATCCAGCTTATTGGAGACGGTCTAAAAGTAAGCACCTATAAGCCCAAGGATAGCAAAGAGGAGCTGGATGTTGTTTTGAGATTTCCTAAAGAACATCGGACCTTAAAACAACTAGAGCACACACGACTTTATAGCCAAAAAGGCCATGTGCCCATCAGTTCTTTTGTAAAGCGTGTGCCAAAACAAAGAATCCAAAGTATTGAAAGGGTGGATGGCGTGCCTGTTTTGAAGATTAAAGCCAATACAGCGTCAAAAGTATTACCCGCTAGAAAGGTTCAAGAAATTCAAGAATGGTTAGCCGCCAACCCCGGAAATCCTGACGTAGAAATAAAATTTAAAGGGGAAGAGCAGGATAAACGGGAAACCGAACAATTTTTGACAAAAGCCTTTGCCACCGCCATTTTCTTGATTTTGATCATTCTGGTCAGTCAATTTAACAGCTTCTTCAGCTCTTTCCTTGTTCTCAGCGCTGTTTTACTCTCAACCATTGGTGTGTTTTTAGGACTTCTCATCATGGGGCAGCCCTTTGGTATTGTAATGACGGGGATTGGGATCATTGCACTGGCCGGCATTATTGTGAGCAATAACATTATCTTTATCGATACCTTTGATACTCTTTCCAAGAAGAACAAGAACGTGCGAGAGGTAATTCTGAGGACAGGTGCTTTGCGACTACGCCCCATCATTTTGACCAAGCTTACGGCCATCTTAGGTCTCTTGCCTATCATGCTCCGCATGGATATAGATTTTCTGGGACATTCCATCACAGTAGGCTCCCCCTCAAGTGAGTGGTGGGTGCAACTTTCAACAGCCATTGTCTATGGCATAATGTTTGCGTCTTTGATTACGCTGATTGTGACGCCGTGTGCGCTGATGCTGAGGGCAAATTACTACAAGAAATTTCCGAAGAAGGGATCTAGAGAAGAGGGCTAACTCTTCCTAGGTCCAATACCATATGGCTGACTTTGCTTGTTCTAAGACTATTTTGAATTTATAGATGGATTAACAGGGCCGACGTATCTAAATTTCGGTTTCGTCTTTAAGAGGAAGCCTGAAAGGCTGACGCGGCAATCCAGCTTTTATGTCTTTTTTATACGGGATGAATTCATTAAATTAGCTCAAAAAAGCTGGGTCACCACGAAAATCGGGCCCATTTCTCGTGATGATGGATTTTTCTAGGCCATTCACCTTGTGTTAGATGCGTCAGCCCTGGATGAATTAGGAACCCCCCCACCAATTGCCAAGATATATTGCCATGAACTAGTGGCACAACTAGAGGCTTTATATGATGCGCATTCTAAGAGGCTTTTCTGGGATAAAATCCTCACCACATAATAGGTCTTAGGTCTTAGCTCTTTGCTGCTTCCCCTTCTTCTCCCCTATCCGGCGCATCAGGGGCTGATAGATCAGACGGAGGTTCTACCACAAAGAAATCTTCTCCGGAAGGAGTTGTGTCTTCGTCTGATTCATCAAGGGAGGGCTCTTCTTCGATATCCCCTGGTGTGGTGTTGTCAGACTCTGCAGACACAGTCGTTTCAGTAGACATATTGGCGGCTTTAACGTGCCCACTAGGATCTGCCTCTACAATAGATGCGGCGGCCTCTGGCCCGTCGAGAGCCTCATCTTCTGCATATGAAAGGGCAACCAAAGATACGGCTGAGAGAACAGCAAAAACACTCTTCTTGTTCATTATGACACTCCATCCTATTTTTTTGGTCCCCATCATAGCGCGCTTATCCTGTTTTGACAACCCGGCATTTAATGGATTTGCCCTTAATTGAATTGCAAAAGTTCTTGGCATCTTTGGAGGAGTCAAAACGCCCCACTTGAGTAGAGTAAAACTTTTTGCGTCGGATAATTTTCAGAGATTTTTTATTGGCTTTCTTAAATTGTTCCGCAAATTCCTGCGCCTGTTTACGATTTTTAAAAACACCCGTTTGAATCGCCCAGTACAACAAAGGGCCTCGACCGCGGCTGCGTTTTCTCAAAGCATGCTCTGCTTCTATAATCTGAGCAAAGGTTGGGACTTGCTTGTCTAAGAGATGAGTCATCACCACATCTCGACGCATGGGATTTGTTTCCCCCATAACAACTCCCATGATATGCTGGCCTGCAATCTTCCGAGACGCAACGAGATTCCATCCAGCAACTGGAGTAAACCCTGTTTTTAATCCATCCACCCCATCTACTTTTCCTAAAAGACGGTTGGTATTTCTATATTGCCGCCCTTTGAAAAAAAAGTAAGGTTTACCAAAAATTCCGTAATATTGAGGAAAATCTCTCAACAAACAACGCCCTAACAGAGCCATATCTCTAGCTGTAGACACATGACGATGATTTGGAAGGCCTGACGCATTATAAAACACAGTATCTTCCAACCCCAAATCTTGAGCTCTTTGTGTCATCTGCTCTGCAAATGCCTCCTCAGTTCCGCTAATATGCTCTGCTAAAGCTGCGGATACATCATTGGCGGATTTTAAAGCAATCATATGTATCGCATCTCGAATACTAAGGGTAGACCCTGGTCGCAAATACATTTTTATGGGAGGCATACGCGATGCACGTTTAGAAATTTTAAAGGTATCCTCCAAAGATAACTCTTTGTTTTGAAGTTTTTCAAAAATAAGATAAAGGGTCATCATTTTTGTAAGAGATGCCGGGAAGCGCACTTGCCTCGCATTCTCAGACAGAATTTCTTCCCCTGTTACCGCATCTACTAAAAGAAGAGATGGGCGACTCCATGAAGGCCCACAAAGGGACAAGGTCAGAAAAAAAACAAAAAAAATCTTGTGCATGCCTTTATAAAATTCAATTATCTATCTTTAGATATTACAGATGATTTACTCTACCTATGCAAGATGTTTTAGGTATAAATTCATTAAAAACTACTTTTTTACTCAAAAAAACAAATATGTATGATTTTCTTGTACATGAAGAAAATTTATGCAAATAATAAAAGTAACAACAGGGGAAAATAACATGGCAAAATCAAAAACTCAACCAAATGACAATGCCCAATCAAAGATAAAACAGGATGTCCCATCACCCTACAAGGTGATCATATTAAACGACAATAATACACCTGTGGCTTTTGTCGTAGAGGTGCTAACAACTCTTTTTTATAAATCCCGAGAAGAAGCTGTAAAAATTAGCTTCGAAGTTCACGAACAAGGAGAGGGAATCTGTGGGTTATACTCTCTAGAAATTGCAGAAACAAAAGCAGCAGAAGCGGTTGAGTGGGCACGCCGCGAACAATATCCCCTTCAATGTAGATTAGAAAAGGCATAAACATGATTTCCAAAAAATTAGAAGAAAGTTTGCAGCGCGCCATTTCTTTGGCAAAGACCTATAAGCATGAGTACACAACGCTAGATCACTTGGTTGTTGCTCTTATAGAAGATGAGGAAATTTCGGCCTTTTTACGGCAATCAAAAGTTAAAGTAGAAACTCTTAAGAAAGATCTTCTAAGCCATCTTCAAAGAGAAAACATCTCTGTACCTGACGCAATGCAGGTAGAAACAAGGATTACTATTGGATTCCAAAGGGTCTTGCAGAGAGCCTCCATTCAGGTTCAATCAGCCCAACAAAAAGAAATCACAGGGGCCCATTTGTTGGTCGCCTTGTTTGCGGAAGATGATTGTTATGCGTCTTATATATTAGAGCAGCATAATTTAAGTCGTGATAGCCTTACGAATTATGTAAATATCCACGCCCGTAAAGAAGAAAAAGCAAAAAGCGAGAGAAAGCCTCAACAACCATCTTCTGAAAGAGAATTCAGAGAAGAGGGGGAACGTCCCGAAACTGACTCCATTATTGAAAAGTATTGCGTGAACCTCAATGAAAAAGCGTTAAATCATCAAATAGAGCCCGTCGTGGGGCGTGATGCGGAGATTAATAGAATCATTCATATCCTTTGTCGACGCACAAAAAACAATGCGCTGTTGCTTGGAGATGCGGGAGTTGGAAAAACGGCTCTTATTGAAGGGCTTGCCTATAAGCTTGCCTTTGAAGAGATGCCTCAAGCACTTCAAGGAGCTCAGGTCTTTTCCTTAGACATGGGAGGACTGGTGGCAGGAACTCGTTTTCGTGGCGACTTTGAGGAACGATTTAAAGGAATCTTAAAAGCCTTAGAAGAAACCAATGGAAAAGCTATCCTCTTTATTGATGAGGCTCATATCATGGTGGGGACAGGGTCCGTTCAAGGAGGGTCAATGGATACCTCAAATATGTTAAAACCAGCTCTTATTCAAAGCAAGATTCGCTGTATTGCAGCAACCACTTTTAAAGAGTTCAAAACGCACTTGGAGAAAGATTCAGGATTGCTTCGACGGTTTCAAAAGGTAGAAATTAAAGAACCAAGCCCTGATGAGAGTATTTCGATCTTAGAAGGACTTAGGAAAAATCTAGAAGACTACCATCAGATAAAGTACCAGGAAGGGACTTTAAAAACTGCCGTTGATCTTTCAGTGCGTCATTTGATGGATCGAAAATTGCCTGACAAGGCAATCGATGTATTGGATGAGGCGGGCGCCAAGAAAAGCTTAGAGAACACAACAGGAGAAGAAGCGGAAGTCACTGTTAAAGACATTGAGGATACCGTTGCACGCATGGCCTCCATTCCTGCAAAACAGGTTTCTTCCGACGATAAAAAAACCCTCAAACTTCTCGAAAAAACTTTGAAGCAAAGTGTTTTCGGCCAAGATCAAGCTGTGAAAGCATTAGTCCATTCCATTAAGCTTTCTCGCTCTGGTCTTAGAAATCCA
Source organism: uncultured Holosporaceae bacterium (assembly GCA_964515175.1). Lineage (GTDB taxonomy): Bacteria > Pseudomonadota > Alphaproteobacteria > UBA7879 > UBA5542 > CAIWGV01. The sequence goes on from CAZEUR010000008.1 coordinate 28,117, forward strand.
GAAAAACCAGTGGGGTGTTACTTGTTCTCAGGCCCCACAGGGGTTGGAAAAACTGAAATTGCTCGTCAGCTTAGCTCTTCCATGGGAATGCCGCTCATTCGATTTGATATGTCTGAATATATGGAAAAGCATAGCGTATCCAAACTCATTGGAGCCCCTCCAGGATATGTGGGCTTTGAGCAAGGGGGTGCTTTGACCGATGCCGTCAGCAAAACACCCCATGCCATTATTCTTCTTGATGAAATTGAGAAGGCGCATCCAGATATCTACAACGTTTTACTACAGCTGATGGATTATGGGATTGTGACGGATCATCATGGAATTTCTGTAAGCTTCCGCAACATCATCCTCATTATGACCACGAATGCAGGGGCCACGGAGATGGCAAAGCATGGGCTAGGCTTTGGTCATGAGCAGAGAGAAGGGGAGGATCAAGATGCTATTAACAAAGCATTTTCTCCAGAATTCCGAAATCGATTGGATGCCATCATTGCCTTTGGATCCCTCACAGAAGAAACCATGACGAGAATTGTTGATAAATTTTTGGGCGAACTTGAAGCTCAGTTAAAAGACCGTCATATCCGCTTAAAAGCAACAGTGGACGCAAAGAAATGGCTTTTGAAGCATGGATTTGACCCCCTCTATGGCGCCCGTCCTTTAGGCCGAACCATTGATGAGTATGTCAAAAAACCATTAGCGGATCAGATCCTCTTTGGCAAACTGCAGAAAGGTGGCGTTGTCAGCATAGATGCTAAAAAAGAAGAGTTATCTTTGAAGTACCTAAAAGGAAAAGGAACGAAAGAAACGCTCGAAGATTTGTCGTCTGAATCGGAAGATTTAGCCCTGTCATCGGAAATTTCTCTTGAATAGGGAGAAGGGGAGTTGGTATGGGAAAAGGCTGGATTGTCATAATATCGCTCTTGATGTGCCATTTTGACGTTACCGCTATTTCCCCCAAAGAGGCTCAAATTAGTATCTCTATAAGGAAGCTCGATAATCTTATAAAGAAATACAAATCTATCAATACATTTGATAAGAACCTTTATGCAAAAAGAGTGCGAGCTTTGAAGAAAATTTCTCAAGAAGCAAAACATCTTTATGAAGTGACGGGAGATACAAAGTTTGCAGATATTCATGAGGCTTACACCAATGAGGCATATGATTTAATTAAGGGTTTTTATAGCGAAAAAGATAATGCGCCAGCAGAAGCAAAGTTCAGAGGACGCTCCAAACGAATCTTCAAACCTTGGCAATCATCATCGCAAGGGACGAAAGTTGTCTCCCTCACGCCTTTCGGGCAGACCCTTTCTCATAATAAAGAAAATTTTTCCCGTCTTCCGGAGATTGTCAATCAAGCGGATCTTTCTTCCTTAATGGCCGATAAGACCATGGCAAATCTTCATAGGATGACTCCTTTAGATCAAAATTTTCAAGATTTTAGAGGAAGCTCTTTAAGTTTCTCTCCGCCTACCAGAGATATGGAGGCACCCTATGTGCCCCAGGCTCCCAAAAGACTAGCTCAGCAGCAAAAACGTGACGCCATGGAGTGAATGGCGTCCCCAACGGGATTCGAACCCGTGTTGCCGCCTTGAAAGGGCGATGTCCTAGGCCTCTAGACGATGGGGACTTGCTTTTGAAAGTAAAGACTCTTGATCATAAAATCAAGAGGTTTTCCACGATTTACTTCAGAAAACTTGGATAATCTGCTCCAAAATTGGGGCCCTTCTTCCGAGGAGGGCGCGTATTTCGAGAAGGCCCTTGATTATAAGGGGATTTCTTTTCGTGAAACTTATTCTGAGGTTTCCCCTGGGTCATGGATTTAGGCTTTTCTGGAAGAGGTGGAAGTGACGAAGAGAACTGCATGTTTTTTACAGCAATGGATTTCCCAATTAATCTCTCAACGGCCTTTAGCCCTTTTTGCTCTTTTTGCGTAACAAACGTAAAGGCAAGCCCTTTGGCGCCTGCGCGACCCGTACGACCAATCCGGTGCACATAGTCTTCTGCAGAGGTTGGAACATCAAAGTTAATAACACAAGGAAGCCCAGAAATATCCAAACCTCTTGCCGCCACATCGCTGGCAACCAGAAATGTTACTTCACCACTCTTAATTTTTGCAATAGCGCGGTTGCGTTTTCCTTGTGTCAAATCTCCATGCAGAGTTTCTGTGGCAAAGCCATTGCTGCGCATGGTTTTATAAAGATTATCTACATCTCTTTTTTTATTGCAGAAAATAATAGCTGAGCTAATTCCATTGTCTTTAATAAGAGCCTGACAAAATCCTCCCTTTTTACGGAATTGGTCCGCAGAAGATCCCTTGTCCAGGTCAATGGGAATGACAAATTGTTCTATATTTGCTGATTCAGAGGCAGATCTTTTAATAACAACCTCTTTTGGCGACATAAGAAACTCATTTGCAAGCCTGCGAATTTCTGGAGCAATGGTGGCAGACAATAATAGAGTTTGCTTCATAGGAGGCAAAACGGACATGATGCGTTTAATATCAGGCATGAATCCCATGTCCATCATCCGGTCTGCTTCATCGAGCACCAGCATGCGAATATCCGTCAAAAGAATTTTACCACTTCCATAAAGGTCCAAGAATCGTCCCGGAGTCACAATTAAAACATCAACTCCACGATTAAGGATACGTTCTTGATTGGCGATGGATTCCCCTCCAATAAGAAGAGCCACATTCAATTTATGGTTCTTTGTATATTTTGCAAAGTTATCCGCAACCTGATGGGCAAGTTCCCGTGTGGGCTCTAGAATTAAAGACCGAGGCACACGTGCTTTGGTGCGACCTTCTGACAGCATGTCAATCATGGGAAGTGCGAAAGCAGCCGTTTTTCCTGTTCCCGTAGGGGCGCAAGCCAAAATATCAGAGCCTCTTAAAATAAGAGGAATGACCTGTTCTTGGATGGGAGTAGGGGTAGTGTATCCTTTTTCGGACAGCGTATTACTTAGTTCTGGACTGAGTCCTAATTCTTGAAATGTCATTTTTCTTTACTCTTTATTTGGGCGAATTCCCTACGCACATGCATATAATAGTTATATATAGGGATCTCTAAATAAATTTCAAGAGACTGTCTCATCCCTGAGAAGACTACTTAGACTTTGTTTCCTTAAACAAAACGTGTTTGCGAACACGGGGATCATACTTCTTGAGTTCTATCTTTTCTGTCTGCCCACGAGGATTTTTCTTCTTCATATAGAAAAAGCCTGTATCTGCAGTGCTCTCAAGCTTGATTAAAATAGTTTTCGCTTTTGCCATGATTCTTACTATATATATAATTAACTTGAAGAGTGTATAGCATGGAGATATCTTCCCTGTCAATGATTTAAATGATTGACCATTAGGGCCTTGCACATTATAGTGACACTCGTTTGGGGCACGTAGCTCAGTCGGTAGAGCATCTGACTTTTAATCAGGTGGTCACAGGTTCGAATCCTGTCGTGCCCACCACTTCCCTTAAGGGTTCAGAGAAATTTTAAAAACCATCTAAGCTGTCTAGGTAGCGCATAGGCAGCAGCGCAAAACGGTTTATAGTCTCTTTGTCTTTGAACAAAGCATCTCTCTTCGATCTTACCGAAGATAATTATTTTACCTTAATCATCTTCTCGAACACCCTAAAACCCGCATGGGTATTGCTTTTATCTTCCCGAAGACAACTCACAAACAGTATCTGAAAATCTCATTTAGGCTCTAATAAAATAAATGATAGGAAAGATAAATAGGCCCCCTGTCTCACTACTTTACTTTCCATAATGTGACTTCTTTACTTTTCTTTAAGGCTTATCTGGCACTAGCCCCCCATAAAAAGATTCAAGCAAAAACTTAAGTATGCTAGAGTTAAAGTATGACAAAAGCGACGAACCCCTTACCAAAAACTTTGTGGGCCTTTTTCTGGCACGTCATAAGGCCTTACAAATACGCTATGTTTGCCCTGTTGGGACTTGGATCTCTTTGGGCTCTTGAAACATCCCTCACACCTTATGTTATGAAAGAAATCATTGATCGTATTTCCCTTTATAAAGGTGATTTTAATGGAGCCTTTCGATTGTTGGCCCCCTTCGTCTTTTGGTATGTGGGGCTCACTGTAATGAATGCCTGCAGCTTCCGCCTCAGAGAATGGGTTATCCTCAAGACAATTCCAGCAATCCAAAAGGATATTTGGGCTACCTTCTTTGATTATTTACTCGATCACTCCCACCGCTTCTTTCAAAAAAACTACTCTGGAACGCTTGCGAATAAAATTGCGGACATGACTCGGGGTGTAGATGATTTTTTGAAAAACATTGCAGAGCTTTTTATTACGCAAATTATGGCACTTCTCATTGCCTGCGTTGCCATGTATACGGTAAACCCTTGGTTTGCGATCGCATTATTCAGCTGGGCTGTTGTATTTTTGATCTTTTCTCTTTGGAGTTCAAAGCATGCTCATCATCTGGCGCATCTTTATTCGGAAGATTTTAGCCTTCTCGTGGGAAAAACACTCGACAGCATTAATAACGTGATCAATGTACGGATGTTTTCACGAAAAAATCATGAGACGAGAAATATTCAGCAGCAACTTTCTATAAATGTTAAAAAAGATCAAACTCTTCAAAAATATTTGTTGAAAGTCCGGGCTTTTCAAGATCTTACTTTAATTATTTTGATCACGATCATGCTTAATCTTTTGATCTACTACTATACCCAAGGCACGGTCACTATAGGGGATTTCGCGTTTATTCTGACTTTATCTATTTCAATTTTTAATGGCATTTGGTATTTAGCCGCAGAACTTGTAAAAATGCCTGAGATCATGGGGCGCTGCTCACAGGCTCTTTCTATTCTTTCAACGCTTCATGAAGTGAACGATAAAGAAGATGCGAAACCTCTCATTGTTAAACGAGGGAAAATTGAATTCCAAAACGTCACTTTTCATTATGTGCGAAACAGCAACATTTTTAAGAATGTTTCCCTGACTCTGGATGCCGGCAAAAAAATAGGACTTGTTGGATTTTCGGGAAGTGGAAAAACAACTTTTTCTAATTTAATTCTTAGATACTTCGATGTGCATGGTGGTCATATTCTCATCGATGGGCAGGATATTTCCCATGTAACGCAAAGGTCTTTACGGCAGGCTATTTCCCTAATCCCTCAGGACATTTGTTTATTCCACAGAAGTATTATGGAAAATATACGATATGCTAAATTGGATGCCACCGATGCAGAAGTTATTGAAGCTGCCAAACGCGCCGGCGCCCACGATTTCATTATGCGGCTAGAACATGGATACGATACAACGGCGGAAGAGCGCGGGAGCAAACTGTCAGGCGGGCAGCGTCAACGGATTGCCATTGCACGTGCCATTCTGAAAGATGCCCCCATTTTGATTCTGGACGAGGCCACATCTGCCCTGGACTCGGTGACTGAAAAAGCAATACAAAAGAGTTTAGATCGCCTGATGAAGGGAAAAACCACCATCGTCATCGCTCACCGCCTCTCAACGCTGGCACACATGGACCGAATTTTAGTGTTCAAGGATGGCGCTATCGTGGAAGATGGAACTCATAAAGAACTTCTTAAAGAGAAAGGCTACTATGCCCATTTCTGGGATGTTCAGTCCAACCCTGATTAATTATTTAGGGTTTTAGCTGGACAATATCTTTTCTTATACTGGAGAAACACTATGACCCCGACTATCCTTTCTATTATGATCGTTGCTAAAGCTCGTAGACTCGCAAGATCCTCTCCTCCTATGGATGAATTGGATTAGATCTATCCATCATTTCTGTTCCCCTTCTAAGCCCTTGACCGTCTCCCTCAACTCAATCTCAGATGGTGCTCGTATCTGGTCTCGGAAGTTCAGACGCACGGCTTTGGATTTTTGCTTCCCGATCAGGGTAGTGCTGCCCACAATAACCGTCAGCAGAATAAGTCCTACAATAGGAACGGCAACGGCATAATTGCTATAAAGAAGCGCCCCCAATCTTTTCATGCGCTCAGGCTCACCCGTGGGTTGAAAAAGAGCAGAATGCCAGACAAAGGGTTGGACTTTAACGGTTAAGAGAAAAATGAGTTCTGCGACTAATAAACTCGCAACCCCCATACATATTCCCTTATAGATTCGGGTGGGTTTTAAGGGTTGCATGGAAGGTACAATCATAAACAGTGCAAAAAGCATTAAGAGGAATGCAGCTCCTCCATAGACAATTAAAAACAGAAAGCCTAGAAGTTCTGCCTCAATCATCATGAATAGAAATGCCACCGAAATAAAAACCATTAGCAATGAAATGGCGGCATAAACAGCATTTTTGCTAAAAATAACAACACAGACAGCAGAAACAAGCCCTAAGGCTAATTTATAAAAAACCAAGTCTAGAAAAGTAATATCCATCAGAGACTCTTTGATGCACGCCTTTCCACAATAGCATCCTCCCAGCGATCTCCATTGGAAAGTAATTTTTCTTTATTGTAGACAAACTCTGATCTTGTTTCTGTGGAATATTCATAGTTAGGGCCCAAAGCAATGGCGTCCACAGGGCATGCAGCTTCACATAGACCGCAGGAGATGCACTGAGACACATTAACTTCAAAAGAAGTCGCCTGAGGTCGACCATCCTCCCCCTCTTCTCCCGATATCTTAATGGCCTGCGCCGGGCAGGCTGCCTCACATATTTTACAAGCAATGCATCTTTCTTCCCCGTTAGGATATCGTCGCAACACCACTTCCCCTCTAAATTGCGGGCTCAGAGGTGTTCTCTCAAAAGGATAGTTAATGGCCAGCTTTGTTCTAAATATGTTCGAAAATGTTATATAAAAACCTTTTACAAAAAAATAACTTTTGGAAAAAATGGGTACAGAAAACTTGATCATATCCATTGAAGCATACAATACCTTATTGCTTTTGACAAATAGTCAGATGGTCCGTATGCTTCAAGAGTAGTTATGAAAAATATTATCCATAAATTGTACGATTGGTTGCTCGAAAAATCTAGAAGCCCCCAAGCTTTTTGGTACTTGGGAATCATTTCTTTTACGGAAAGTTCCATTTCTTTTATTCCGCCCGATCCCATCATGATTCCTATGATTGTGGCCGAGAAAAGACGAGCCTGGACGTTGGCTTTGTGGACCACAGCCACCTCTGTGGCAGGAGGCTTCTTAGGATATGCCATTGGATTTTATCTTTTTGAAAGATTAGGTATTCCCATCCTAGAGGCCTATGGACTTACGAAACATCTAGATACATTCCAGAGCTTTTTTCACGAATGGGGATTCTGGGCCATCGTCATCAAGGCCCTCACTCCCATTCCTTTTAAACTAGTCACCATCACGGCAGGCGCCCTAAAGTTTAACATCTGGAGTTTTTTCCTAGCATCTACACTCTCTCGGGGGGTTCGATTCTTTGTGGAAGCGGCCCTCTTATGGAAATTTGGAGAACAGATCAATCGCATCATTCAAAAGCATATGATGATTCTTGGAGGACTGTTTGTCGCCCTCCTCGTAGGTGGATTTATCGCCGTTCGGTATTTGTTTTAATCAATCAAAGTAAAGAAAAAATCTTGTTAGGCTTCTGCCCACTTGGGCACACGATCTTTATCGATGACGGCCGCTCGAATGCCTTCATGAAATTCGGGATTCATCATTAATTTCTTTGCCAGCTCTACCTCCATTTTGAGCACTTCATAAAAAGATTTTTTAGAGGTATTCTTCAGAAGTTCCAACGTCGCTTTCAAACTAGAAGGAGAAGCTGACTGCAGGTATTCTTCTACCTTCCGGCGCCATTGGTTTTTGGACAGCTTCAGATTCACAAAAATATCTTCCAGAGTTTCCCCTGAAAACACTTCGTCAATAAAAGCTCTGTGCTGTTCTATCCCCGATATTTGGGGGGGTTTTTCTTCGGCAAATAGATCTAAAATTGAATAAACTCCGTCTTTTGGATGGCCTTCAATATCTGTCGACGTCAAAGATCTAAACAAAAAAGGAATACTCTCTTTTAATACATAGTGTGTGGCAAGTCCCGTATAGAGAGCATCTGCCCCATTCATCTGGTATCCCGTCATCCCCAAAAAAATTCCTGATTTTCCGGGGCATTTTGATAAAAAGGAGCTGGCCCCAACATCTGGGAAGTATCCAATATTCACCTCCGGCATGGCCATAATGGTATCTGAGGTAACAATGCGCACACTTCCATGAAGAGAAATTCCCATGCCCCCTCCCATACAAAGACCAAAAATTAAACTAATATAGGGTTTTGGATAAGTTGCAATCAGACGGACCACTTCATATTCTAAATCTACAAACTGATTTAAGTGTGTGTGATTTTTCTCTTGTTGGGCCTTATATATCTCTTTTAAATCCCCCCCGGCACAAAAAACCTTATGAGAAGAACTCTGAAGAATAACTGCATGAATATTGGGATTTTCCGCCCATTGCAAAAGGTGATCCTTTAATTCTTGCACCATAGTCCAATTAAGCGCATTCATAGACTGGGGCCGATTCAGTGAAATAACCCCAATTCCATTAACTTCTGTAAAAATGATATTATTCTGGGGGTGGTGACTCATTTTCAGACTCCTTTGAAAGCGCCTCTTGTTCTATTTTTTGCCCTTTTAAATCATAGACGAACGGTTTATCTTCAATTGTGGATTGCTTAGCATCCGGTTTATTCCCAGCCACACATTGCCCCGCCTCATTCCATCGACACATGGGTTTACCGAATATATCACACGTTGTCTTGTCTTTATAGCCTGAACAGAGTGAATGTGCCGAAGATATAAACACCCCCGATAAAAAAATAAAACAAATACTTTTTTTCATGAATTCAGCCCTCTCCTTAATTTACAGGACGTCGCGCCTTAAGAGCAGCCGAAATCGTCCCATCATCTAAGTAATCTAATTCTCCGCCCATAGGAACTCCATGGGCCAATTTTGTTATATTAAGGTCTGCGCTTTTTATTTGATCCGCCACATAGTAAGCTGTTGTTTGCCCCTCCACAGTAGTACTTAGAGCAATAATGACCTCTTTTATAACTCCCTGTCCAAGACGTTCCAACAAAGATGGGATTGAAAGCTTATCGGGACCCACCCCATCTAAGGCTGACAAAACGCCTCCTAATATGTGATATCTACCCTTATAGCAACCGGATCTTTCCATGGCCCATAAGTCATCTACTTCTGCTACAATGCAGAGAAGGCTTTCATCCCTGTCCTCGGCCCTGCACAAAGTGCATGTGCTCTCTGAATCTAGATTTCCACATATGGTGCATATTTTTATTGTATCTGCCACCTTTTGCAAACTAAGATTTAAGGGTTCAAGGGTCGTTTGCTTATTTTTTATGAGATAGAGAGCCGCTCTCCGACCGGACCGAGGACCTAATCCGGGCAATTTAGATAGCAACTGAATCAAACGCTGAATATCTGGACTATGCAACACAGTTTCCTTAAATACCAAAGCCTGGAGGAAGGCCCATGCCTCCCGTAACTTTACTCATGGCAGCATTACTAGCTTCTTCCGCTTTCTTTTTAGCGTCATTAAAGGCAGCTGTAATAAGGTCTTCAAGAATATCAACCTCTTTTGGATCCACGATACTTGGATCAATCTTGATAGATATAAGATCCCCCTTTCCTGACAGAATAACTTCTACCATGCCCCCTCCAGAATTTCCTTTAATCTCCAAAGACTCAAGCTGTTTCTGCACTTCTGCCATTTTTGCTTGCATTTGCTGCGCTTGCTTTAAAATATTTCCAAAATTTTTCATAACCAGATTCCCCTCTCTTAATTTACCGTAATTTTAGCTCCCGGAAACAGCTCAGTAATTTTCTGTAAATTGTTTGTTTCAACAATTGCTTCTATTTTTGCGACTTCTGCCTTTTCTTCTTGAACGGCAAGACTAATGCCAGACGTCTCTACCGCGGTGTCGACAATCCAACTACGTCCTGTAAATCCATTTAGAAGTTTGGCTATCCGAGAATGGACCCCCTCTTCTCCTGGCGTTAAAACACTCAAAGAAATGTGTCCTGGCTCAAACGAATACACACTCACATTGTGCCGCAAGTAGTCTGCAATCAAGAATTCTTTTTTTGATTCAAACAGCTGCACCACCTCTAAAAAGTTAGCAACATTTTCTGGACTTTCAGCAATAATTTTCTTTTCTTCAAAAGGTTCCTTCTGTAATAGCTCTTGCACATGAATTAATCGAATGAGAATAACTTCCATAGTTTGCAAGGGAAGAACAGAAAGTTTCAGCTCTTGAAGTCCTTTTAAAACAATTTGCCAACTCCTAGTCAAATCTGGAACAGAAAGTTGCTTGCTGAGCGTTTTGGCTTGGTCTCCATAAAGAGATATACCCGCACCAGAAGATGTTTTGAGGACCAAGATATGGTGGATTAAATTCAACAAATCATGTAGCACATTTTCAGGATCAGATCCCGCATAACAGAGAGCCTGCGCCTGCTCTAAAGCTTCTCTAACCTTTCCTGACATGATTGTTTGGAACAGATCGAGAAGTTGCCTGCGATCCAAAAGCCCCAACATCTGCCTTACATCTTTTTCTTTTATAAGCCCTTGCGCATTCAACAACGCCTGTTCCAAAATGGAAAGCCCATCCCGAACAGAGCCTTCTGCAGCATCGGCAATAAGCGTTAGAGCCCCCTCCTCTGCTTCCATCTTTTCTTCCGCAAGAATGTTCTTGAAATGTTTAATGAGTTCTGGTGTTTTCACTCGGCGTAAATCAAACCGTTGGCAGCGGGAAAGGATTGTCAAGGGAACCTTGCGGATTTCTGTGGTAGCAAATATAAATTTCACATGAAGAGGAGGCTCCTCTAAGGTTTTTAAAAGCGCATTAAAAGCACTTTTAGAAAGCATATGAACCTCGTCCACAATATAAACCTTATAGCGCCCCATGACAGGGTGATAGTTCACCCCTTCTAAAAGATCCCTGATATTATCAACGCCTGTGTGAGTGGCTGCGTCAATTTCCACCACATCCACATGACTATCGGACGAGATGGCCAAACACTGGGGGCAAAGACCGCAAGGCTCAGACGTAACTTCACCTTTTCCATCTTCCCCCACACAGTTGAGGGCACGGGCAATGAGGCGCGCAGTTGTGGTCTTGCCCACCCCTCGTGTTCCCGTTAAAATAAAGGCGTGGGAAAGCCGTCCCAGTTCTATGGAATTTTTCAAAGTCTGCACCAAAAAATCCTGCCCAATCATTTGAGAGAATTTGGTGGGTCGCGTTGTCCGCGCTAAGACCCGATAAGATGAATTTGTTTGACTCATTGCTCCAAAACTAAAAAGGGACTGGACACATAACCCAGGCTAAAACTGCTGCGGCTGCTTCCTTCCAGACCTGACCGGATTCACAATGCACCTGTCTACGGCCAGCCCCCATTAGAATTTATAGCATTTTTGTGGAAAACAACAAGAGTTTCGTAAAAATCCCTTGCAGCGACTCTTTTGCTTGGATTGGAAAAAATATGCTATACTCCCCGACAATAAGGTTATTGTTTGCGTTCGGAAAATTTTTTAGCTATAAGGTTCGACAGAATTTAGACTTTAAGAAGAAGTTAAGGAAGGATGTAGGATGACTGAGAAGAAAAAGCCAACCGCTAGGCCCATGCAAGTTGATGCTGAGGCCATTCGGAATCTTGCGGATTTTTTTAAGGATACGGATCTCACAGAAATTGAGTATGAAAAAGATGGTTGTCGTATCCGGGTTTGTCGGGGGCATACCTCAGGCCCTCAGATAGCCCCCACGTACGTTTCTCAGCCAGTCTCTTCTGCGCCTGTGGAAACACCTTCCAAGATTTCAATGGATCCGGAATCTCATCCAGGAGCGGTTAAGTCTCCCATGGTGGGAACCGCTTACATGTCTCCCAAGCCTGATGCCCCTAAGTTTGTGGAAGTTGGCACAGCTGTTTCTGCGGGACAAGTTCTTATGATTATTGAGGCCATGAAGGTAATGAATCCTTTAAAATCTCCTCGGGATGGAAAAATAACAAATATTCTTGTGGAAGATGGCCAACCTGTTGAATATGACCAACCTTTGTTCATCATTGAATAATCCTGATGTTTAAAAAAGTTCTCATCGCAAACCGCGGCGAAATCGCTCTTAGAATCTTGAGGGCCTGCCGAGAAATGGGCATTAAGACTGTTGCCATCCACTCAAAAGCTGATGCAGACGCCAAACATGTGCGCCTGGCGGATGAACGGGTCTGTATAGGCCCTGCCGCTGCTAAAGATAGCTATCTAAGCATTCCGGCCATTCTTGCAGCAGCAGAAGTAACAGGACCAGACGCCATCCATCCAGGATATGGATTCCTGGCAGAAAATGCTAATTTCGCTAAAGTTGTGGAAGAGCATGGCATGACTTTCATTGGCCCAACACCTGAGCACATTGCTCTCATGGGCGATAAAATCATTGGAAAACAAACTGTTAAGGCTTTGGGGATTCCGGTGGTTCCAGGATCGGAAGGCTCTGTCACGACCCATAAAGAAGCGTTAGATGTGGCCCATTCTATGGGATACCCTGTTCTCATTAAAGCTACTGCCGGCGGCGGCGGAAAGGGTATGAAGGTTGCCTATAATGACGATGAACTGCTAGACGCTCTCGATATGGCCCGCATGGAAGCCAAAGCTAACTTTGGAAATGATGAAGTATTAATGGAAAAATACCTCAAAAAACCCCGTCACATCGAAATTCAAATTTTGGCCGATAATTATGGAAACGTTGTGCATTTGGGAGAACGAGATTGTTCCATTCAGCGACGTCACCAAAAAGTATGGGAAGAGGCCTTGTCTCCCGTCATCACGCCAGAGCAACGGCAAGAAATTGGCGCTCAATGCGTCAATGCCATGAAAAAACTGGGATACCGCGGTCTTGGGACGGTAGAGTTTCTTTATGAAGATGGAAAATTCTATTTCATTGAAATGAACACTCGCGTTCAAGTAGAGCATCCCGTTACAGAGTTGGTAACAGGATTGGACTTAGTTCAACAGCAAATCCGCGTTGCCTCCGGCGAACCCTTAGGCCTTACTCAAAAAGACATTAAGTTCCAGGGACATGCTATCGAATGCCGAGTGAATGCAGAAAATCCGGAAACCTTTATGCCGTCTCCTGGCACTGTGAGCTATTATCACGTACCAGGAGGATTTGGCGTGCGGGTGGATAGCGCTCTCTATGCGGGCTACAAAATCCCCCCGTATTACGACAGTTTGGCCGCAAAACTCATTGTCTATGGTAAGGATCGAAATGATTGCCTCGACCGCCTACGGGGCGCTTTGAGTGAGTTCATCATTGGTGGTATCGACACCACCCTCCCCCTCCATCGCAAACTTGTGGAACATCCCGATATGCGCAGTGGTGACTATAACATCCATTGGCTTGAGAAGGTTTTCTTTGGGGGCGAAAAGAAGTAAGTATTTGCTTGAGATCCTTATAGAGCGTAGTAGTTGTGATGCCCAGGCGTTTAGCAATATCAGCAACTATAGATTTTGGATTAGACATAGCTGCTCAAGGGCACGGGCCTGACCGGAAACTTATTATTACAGAAGAAAATCGTGGATTTTCTGGAGACTTTGACGCAGCGGTTGATTATGCAAGCACCCATAATGGATTTGGATTCAAGAAGATTCCTTTTGGATCAAAAGACGACAAACAACATATTTCATGATATTTAAGAAGTAATTTCCCTGTTTATTACCATAGACACAAATCCTAATACTTGTTAATATTTAATTAGAAACAGGGTTTACGATGGAACGACAGATTATTTATTTTCTATTAATGCTTTATTTCATAAGCCTGTCTGCTGCCACTAAGGCTCCCTACCCTGAAAATGATGATTTCTACCCCGAACGCACCCCCTCGTGGCTCTCCAAAAAAATGCAGACCAATGTGGATTTGTGCGCCAAATACATCCTGTTTCAAAGATCCAAAATTAACTGTGAAGGGGTTCGTCAGAAAGCCAAAGCTCCAGGCCTTTTAAAACGTCTCTGCACGCTAGTTCCTACAGGCAAAACCGTGGGAGAAGAGGCTTGTGCCGCTCTTCAAGAACCCTCGACATCTCAGAAAACCTGCACCCGTCATTGTGGGCAATTTTCTTGCTCCAAACCCCATGTTTATATGCAATGCAAAGTCCTACGAGAAGGCCTTCATGGCACTCCTATTTGCATGCCAGTGAGCGTGAGTAAGTGTCTCTCTAAAAATGCCTACCTTGAGAAATCCGCAAAACCGAACCCTCTTATTGAAGAAGTAGCTTCATCTATTCAAAAATTTATCAGAATTTCTTAATAAATATTGTAAAAGTTCAAAGAGATGTGAGACCGAGCGAGGGGGATAAGCGGAGCCATAAATAGCGAAGCGAAATC
>CAZEUR010000009.1:0-34260 GCA_964515175.1 uncultured Holosporaceae bacterium
GAAAATCTTATTTCTTTTTAAAACACCTTAGAGGATGACTTACGCAAGAGGTCTAATAGAAGAATTAAAAGAGGGGATTGTAAAAGAAGGGATTTTTTCGAAAAACTCATGTTAACGTCTCCAATAATAAATAATTAGAGGAGATCTACCATGAGCAATAGGGGGGGCAATAAGAATTAAATCGATTTTAAGACAATTGTCTTCTTTTTATTTCTTTCTCAATAAGACTGGGTAAATTTTGATCAAGCCAATCTTTTAGGAGCGGTCTGAGGAGGAGGCTCAAAAGGTCTTCCACACTTTGAGTGCCTCGAGAAGGGGAGGGTGGCGTGGTAGAGGGAGCAGGATTAGTGGGCACTTTTCGGGGGCCCTCTACTTTTTTTGTGAGCTCTAAAATTTCTTCTTCTTCAGGATCTAGCGGTCGTGACTTCACAGAGGTGGTTTGCTCCCACTCCGCAGACATAATTTTCCGAATGGACGCTAGAATTTCTTCTGTTGAGGCTGGGCTTAGCGTTTCGTCGCTCATAGGGACTTCTCCCAAGGGGCCATATTCATATCGAGGGCTTCTTGCTGAGAAAGACGAGGATCATGGTCAATATTGAGTCCCCAGAACGGAACTTTTTCTTTGTGAGGGGTGTACGTTGTGACATTGAGGTTCAGGGCTTCCGCAGACAAGATTCCCATTCTGTAGAGAAGTTCGTAAGCTGCCATAATTTCTTGTTGCTCAGCTTCGATCAAAGATACTTGAGCAGAGAAAGATTCCTGTTCAGCGGATAAGACTTCAAGAGTTGTTTTAGTGCCAGCCAGGAATTCTTCTCTGACCACTTCTACCGCAATTTTTGCGGCTTCCACTTGAGACTTTAACTGAGTAATCTTAGCTTTTGCAGCCTCCAAAGTATCCCAAGCTTGGCTTGTCATAGACAGGATATCTCTGCGTGCATAGAGAGCAATTAAGCGGGCTTGAGCGGCCTCATACTTTTCTGCCCGAATACTGGTTTGGGCAGATCCGGCGAAATCCAAAGGAATGGTCAAAGTCGCACCAGCTCCCCATTTGCTATCTTCTTCTTTTCCTTTTCCTCCATAGTAAGATTGCTTATTCCACATATCCGCCAGACTCTTGGAGGCATTTACACCCACGTCCAGAGACGGGAGGAAATTGCCTAAAGCCGCATCCGCCCGAGCGGCAGCCTGCTCGGCTTTGGCAGATACATTTTTAAGTTCTGGGCTCATTTTTATGGCAATGTCCATGGCTTCCTTCTTTGATTTAGGAAGCAATTGAGTGGGGAAAGGAACTTTTTTCAGGGTTTGATTTGGGGATACCCCTGTTTCTTTCAAGAAGGTTGCCTTAGCTTTTTCGACTTCTGCAAAAGCGCCAATGACTTCAGATTTTGCTCTATCAAGTTTAGCTTGGGCAGCCGCCACATCATAGCGCGTCAATTCCCCAAACTCATACCGGTTTTTATTCACCTCTAAGGTCTCTTCTAACAGTTTTTGATTCGCCTGGTTCAAGCGAAAGGCTTCTTGTCTAACAAAGAGAGTAATATAAGCGGCTATCGCTTTCTTCAAAACTTCTTTTTCTTTAGCAAGGTACTCAGCAAAAGAAGCATCCAGTCCTTTCCGATGAGCGAGGATGGTCGCAACGGTTGCGCCTCCCTGATAAAGATTCTGTTTCAAAGAAACACCGGCAGAGGCACTTGCTGAATCAGTAATAGAAGTCGGGGTCAGTCCCGGAGGACCATTTCTAACAAAATTTTTCTGAGTTACACTGCTACTGTTGTAGTTGTATCCCATATTTGCGCTTGTGACGGGAAGCCAACCTCTTTCCGCATGAGCCAGTTTTAATTGGGAGGCTTTTACACTATATTCCGAACTTAAGAGATCACTTTGTTGATAGGCGCCAACCATGGCATCTTCGAGCGCGATGACCCGCTCATTTTCAGAAGTGGGCACCGGCTCTTTCTCAAGTAAAATAGATTTTTCTGGGTCTGTTTCAGTTACAGGAGCTACTTCTTTTTCTGCTATAATCTCGCCGGGAGTGGCAAGATTGCTGTCAGCAGATGTGTCTGTGGGTTTAGATGTGGACTCTTCCATTAAGGTTGTACCGCCTTCCAGTTCATCCGCAGGGGCGTCTGGCATGGCCTCTGTTGCCTCATCTGGCGTAGGATCTGGCGCTGCTGCTGTTTCTGCGGGGGCTTCTTCAGGAGGTGGTGGCAGGGAATCGTCTGTGGCCGTTGAGCTATCTTCTAAAGATGCCATAAGGGAAGGGGTCTCATCTTCAGGAGGGAGAGAATAACGGGATTGATTTCTTACTTTTTGAGAGGGCTTTTTGGCCTTTCGAGAAGATTTCTTCGTCTTTAATTTTTTCTTTTTTGATGCGACTTTCTTTTTCTTCTTTAGCTTCTTTTTAGATTTTTTTGCCTTTTTCTTTTTGAGAGGTTTTGAGGATTCAGAGGCGGAGGAAGATTCGAAACTCGCCCAAGCAAAAGGGACCGCTGACAAGAAGCAAGCGAGGCCCAAGAGAATCACAAGCATAAACTTTTTAATCATTCCGAGACTTTCATATCCATAAGAATACCCTTATCATACATAGATTTTCTCAGTATTCAAAGATGTTTTTGTGAAAGGGGGGGGGCTCTACTTCTCTCGAATGGTCTTCGCCAACCGATTAAGAGAGGCATTCACGAACTTGATTTCCTTATCTTCATGGAAGGCTTGGGTCACATCAAGGTATTCAGAGATAATAATGCCTGTATCTGTTTCGGGGCACATGAGGAGCTCGTAGGTTCCAGCCCGGAGAATGGCTAAAACAACTTTTTCGAGTCGTTCAATTTTCCAAGTATCTGTTAACGTTGCACTAATCATGGCATCGAGATCTTCTTGCCGCTCTCGGGTGCCGAGAACTATTTTATTCATTAAGGAAATATCAGGCTTCAACGCCGCTTCTTCTTCGATATTTTTGCCCATATAATTTTCTTGGAAGTTCCGTAAAGCATCTTCCGGGGAAATTTTACGCAGATCTATATGATAGAGGATTTGTACTGAGGCGAGTCGAGCGGCACTTTTTTTTCGGTAATTGTTAGGGACTGAGTTTGTCATGGACCTTATGCTTTAATAAATACTTGAAAATCTTGGGCATCTTTAAATTCTTTATACACAGAGGCGAAGCGAATATACGCCACCATATCAAGCTCTTGGAGGGCTTCCATCACAATCTCTCCAATAATACGAGAGGAAATTTCGGGTTCTCCCAACAGCTCTAGTCGACGCACAATACCATTAATAAGTTTTTCGATGCGCTCTTTCTCAAAGGGACGTTTCCGAACGGCCATGTAAATGGAGCGCGCTAATTTATCCCGATCAAAAGGAGTCTTGTCTCCATTTTTTTTCATAACGGTAATTTCAGAAAGCTGAATACGTTCATAAGTCGTGAACCGAGCGATACATTCGGGACAAAACCGTCGGCGACGGATTGCAAGGTTATCGTCGGAAGGCCGAGAATCTTTTACCTGAGTTTCTTCATATCCGCAAAAGGGGCATCGCATGGGGGTGACCTAATAGATGGGATATTTTTTACAGAGCGTTAAGATTTCTTTCTTGACGCGCTGTTCGGTTGCCGTATTCTCTCCGTTGTTTTTCACAAAATTTTCCAACGTATCTGCGATGAGATGCGCCAGATGGTGGCAATCTTTTTCTGTAAAACCCCGAGTTGTAACGGCCGCCGCACCAAGTCGAATGCCGGACGTGATTTTTGCAGGCTGAGGATCAAACGGGATGCCATTTTTGTTACAGGTAATCCCAGCATGATCAAGCGTAATTTCCGCATCAATCCCCGTGATATGTTTGGGGCGTAGATCAACGAGAATAAGGTGCGTATCTGTGCCGCCTGACACAAGAGAAAATCCTCGTGACTCAAGAGTCTTTCCAATCTCTTGGGTATTGATTACCACCTGCGTCACATAGTCTTTGTAGGAGGGGTTAAGAGCTTCTTTAAAAGCCACCGCTTTGGCGGCAATCACATGCATAAGGGGGCCTCCTTGAGACCCAGGAAACACGGCGGAATTTATTTTTTTGCCCAGCTCAAGGTCATTGGATAAGATGAGTCCACCACGTGGCCCTCGTAAGGTTTTATGGGTTGTGCTGGTGACCACATGAGCATGGGGTAAAGGGCTGGGATAAATACCACCCGCCACAAGCCCAGAAAAGTGAGCCATATCCACCATTAGGTAAGCCCCTACTTTATCGGCAATCTCTCGGAATTTTTTGAAATCAAGAAGGCGGGGGTAGGCGGATCCACCGGCAATAATTAACTTTGGTTTATGGGTCAAAGCTAGCTGCTCAATTTCCTCGTAATCCACAAGGCCAGTATCTTCTTTTACGCCATATCCCACAGATTTAAACCATTTCCCAGAAATGGAAACAGAAGATCCATGAGTCAGGTGGCCCCCAGCGTTTAGGGACATGCCTAAAATCCCATCTCCAGGGGTGAGGAGGGCTAAATAGACGGCAAGATTGGCTTGGGTTCCGGAGTGGGGCTGTACATTTGCATAAGCACACTGAAACAATTGTTTGGCGCGATCTATGGCAAGGTCTTCAGCTATGTCCACAAAGGAGCACCCGCCATAATAGCGACGCCCCGAATATCCTTCGGCATATTTGTTTGTAAGGATAGATCCTTGAGCTTCAAGAACGGCGCGAGAGACAATGTTTTCCGAGGCAATCAGCTCCACGTGAGTCTGTTGGCGCTGCAATTCTTTGTGAATCGCGTCTCCTATTTCAGGATCTTCTTGATTAAGAGATTTTGTGAAAAAGTCCGACTCCATTTTATATCTCGATTTTGTTAACACGAATGGCATGGCGTCCTCCCTCGAACTGGGTATTTAAAAAAACATCAACACACCCTAAAGCCATAGAATCTTCTAAAAATCGTGCCCCAAGGACAAGGATATTCGCATCATCATCTGTGCGGGCAAGACGGGCAATATCTGTATTCCAACAAAGCGCTGCCCGAACACCTCTGTGACGATTCGCAACAATGCTCATGCCAACGCCTGTTCCGCAGAGGAGGATACCAAAAGGAGCCTCTTCCCTTGAGATTCTCTCTGCAACTACGTGACCATAGTCAGGATAATCCACTGGATCCTCCGTTAGGCTCCCTATGTCTTCCAAACCCCATCCCTGTCCCTCTAAATAATCTTTGATAACGGCTTTCAAAGAGACCCCCGCATGGTCGGCTCCGATGATAACCGTCTTTTCCATTTTTATGGCCTCAAGGATTCAGCGGCACTGCTGCCATAGGCCACCTTTAAAAATTCTTTGTTCAAAGAATTTATAGACCAAACCCACAGGATGAAAATCATAAGAAGAAAAAACAATAGATAAGAGGCAATTGAGCTTTGGGTTCCTAACGTAGACAGAGACAGAAGAACAGATTGGGCTAGGGATGCGCCCACTTTTCCAACGCGACCACTCAAAACGTCTACGGCAGCCTTTCCTTTGAATTTTAACTCAGCATCAAGGGGGATAAAGGCCATTTCTCTTGTTGCAGCAAAGAAACTATACTTGCAACTTTTGCTTACGAGGTTATGGGCTTGCCCGATCCAAACGGAAAGAGCCAAGGGGGTGAGCCCCAACACATAGGATACAATTCCAAATTTTTCCGGGAAGAGCGTTGTTAGAAAAAACATTCCTCCTAAAATAATCATGAATAAGGGGGTTATGAGGGAAGTGGATTTCCAGCTAAAATGACGAATAATCCCGGTTCCCACAATTCCCATAAAGCCCGTTAAAAATCCTGTATAAATAGTGATAAGCGCAAAATATTCCTCTATTTTTAAGGGAGAATCATAGAGTTTTTTAATTTCACTCTTCCAGCTGACTTCTACAAAATTAATGGAAACATTATAGGCAACAGAAATGATGGCAATGTATCCGATGTATCTGGACCTCAAAATGTACTTAAAGCTTTCCACAAAGGATAACTTTAGTTCATCCGTTAATTTAATCTGACTCTTTCCTTCCCTCGAAGGGCGGCTCTCTCTTAATGCATCCTTGTAGATCCAATGGTAGATAGCAATAGTGCAGAGACAGAGGAAGAAGAGGATCAGCATAAGGTGATGTAGTTTTTCTCCGTAGGCATCGATGCTTTGAGGGTCGGATTCATAGTACATAACGAAGAACCCAGCTAAGATAGTTCCTATTCCATTGAAAGTTCCCAAAAACATATAAAAACGATGGGATTGATCTATGGTAGTGATTTGGTTCGCAAATTGCCAGAAAAGAAGACTTAAAACAAGTGCCCCCCATAACTCCGAAACGATATAGAATAAGCTATATCCCCAGTACCCTATAACCGGAAACATCCATTTAAACCAAGGATAAGTGTGCTGGAGATGAGAAATTTCTTCTCCCGTAAATAAATTTAATACGGCTTGATTCGGATAAATAAGATAAGTGAACACTAAGAAAAAAATCGCAAAGAAGGAAACAACGGCATAAAAAATAGTAGCTTGCTGAAAGATATTTGAAAACCAAGTGTACCCCATCACGAACAGAATGGAGACAAGAAAAACGGGTAGCTTCAAAAAGTTAATTACTTCGGCGCCAGAGTGCTGTGCCGTTATTATGAGGGTATCTTTTGAAATATGCAGAAGCCAAAAACTGAAACTTATGAGGGTCATGAGCAACCCCATTAGAACAAGCTTCTTGAGCTCGTTGGAGTGAACGGGAAATATCCAAGAGCGAACTCTTGAAAAACTTCCTTCAGCCCTTTTTGATGACATTCTTGATCCTATTTAAACCAGACTCTTAAAGTACTACCATGAAGAGGATTTAGATACAATACTTTATTGCTGATCCATCTTTAATAAATTCGAGGTAGGATTCTGAGATAAGGAGTTTAGGCTTAGAGCCCCGGTGGAAAATTCTCCTAAATTCTTCAGGCCTACGGTTACCATGAAGGTTTGAGAGGGTTGAATATCCCTGTCCCTAAAGAAAGTTCTAAAGGCATCAAATTTTAAGGTTAGACAGTCATTTGCATAGACGATTCCAGCTCCATGTTCCAATTCTCCTTTATTAAAGGCGAGTTCTTTGGCTCCCCGGAGATAAACAGCCCAGTTTTCATGAAATTGGGATGACAAACGCCCTGTGATTTGTTCCCTTTTTACATAGGCATTTTGATAAAAGTCTCTGGCAATTTTTACATAATCGATGCCCAGATTAAAGACGGGAGGGCCTGCTGAGATCTGGACAAGATTCTTCTGGATTTTTAAAGTTTTGCGCCCAAGGCGTGTTAGCCAATTAAGAGAATAATGTTTGTGGGGGCTAAGGGTCAAAAGGCCAACATAATCAGAAGCACCTTTTTCAACACCGCTGAAAGGGAAGGCATTAAATTGATTTGTTTTGGAGAAGCTGTAGCTTTGTCCAACGAATCCTTTAATAAGGGCCGCAGATTTTCTATAAATAGCAAAGTTGAATCCATAGTTAAGTCTTTGGCCATCGTCTATTTTGTCAATACCTGGAAATCTGTTAGCTCTCATTAAATTGGTGGCATCCAGCTCAAAATCTTGGCTGTCCTCATTGGGATATTTTGGACTATTTAAGTTATTCGGTAAGACTACTAATTTTATAATAGGTTCTAAAATGACACGGTTATTTTGAATATAATTCACAAGGGGGTACCTGGCTGATGCAGCCAAGCTTGGGACAAGGCGTCCTCGGCTTTGGTTGACTTTAGGGCCTACGGTTGGGGTGAATTGTTGAATGTTGTAAAAATCTCCCCTGATATAGGCTTGAGCTTCGCCCACAATGCCCATATTTGTTTCATAAGGAGCAATGAAGGAGACAGTAGAAGACAGCCGCTCAGTTGATTTTCCCGTCGTGAGGGTAGCCTGTGATCGGGTAACATATAGTTGGCTGGCATCTATTTTCCAAAATTCTCCCCATTTTCCAGGAGATGTTTGATAAGAACCTTCAATGATGGGGGTCACGGTAGGAACAGTTTTATTAGATATATCTGCTCGTAAATTTTGGAAATCATGCCCCTTAAAGGCTGTATAATTTTTTCCATAAAACCCTTCTAACACGAAGTTGCTGTCCAAGGTATTCTTATTAAGGGCATCGGCACCTTCAATAAAATAATACTTTTTAAAGTATGTGGGGCTGGTGGTTTTTGCCAGCTTTGCTCGGACACGCCATGTATCTGTTAAATCAAATCGTGTTTCTGCCAAAATGTGCCCATGAGTTCTTGTTGAGTTTTCAGTGACAGCTCCTTGTGATCCAGTTTTGTTTTTTGTCTGTAAGAGACTTCCGGCAAAGGCCAGATTGCCCGATGAAAAAACCTGCGCGTACTCCCCTGACAACATGGGGTTTTCTTTTGTCATTAACACGGGTCTGATCGTTGCTTCTTGTGTGGGAGATATGTTTACGTAGAAGGGGACACCCAGGACCATCCCAAGGTCTGTGGTATTTCCAGCGAAGGGCATTAAAAATCCGCTCCGTCTTTGGACAGTGGGTTCAGTATGCTTAAAATAGGGCAGATAAAGAACGGGGATGCCTTTGACTTCCAGAACTGTGTTTTTGTAGTGGACATCTTCTCCTTCCTCTCTTTCAATCTGGGAGGCGCGGAGTTGCCAGGTTGGGGGAGCCTGGCGATCTGTTTTGCACAGCTTACAGGGAGAGTAAATACCTTTATCAAAAACTGTTATTTTGTCTTTTTTGTGAGCGCTCTCAGCGGCGAATCGTTGTCGATCTTCTGTTAGAATATAAATTTTTTGGATAAACCCATTTTTTAAATCATCCGTAAGTTCAACATAATTTGCATAGATAACATCGCCGTTTTCTCTATATAATTTTACGTTACCAGAGGCAGATACTGTATTGTTTTTTTCATTATAAGTGACAGTGTCAGCTTCCAAAATGTCTTTTCCATCGGATACTTGTACATTCCCTCGGGCAACAACAACACCCAATTCTTTTTCATGAGACATCTCATCTGCTTTTAAGAGAATTTCTGACTTTTTATCCTTTGTTTGAAAAGGAAGGTCTCCTGCTGCTGCAAGGCATACGAAAAGGCATAGGAATAGTTGTTTTGCAAAAAAGTTGTTCATGTCATCCTTCTTCTAAGTGGATTAATAACGCAAGGCTCGCTAAAACAACGATAATGGTCGGAATTAAAGCGGATACAAGCAAAGGAATTGTGAGGGAAGATCCTAAAATATGCAAGATATGATGAAGCAAATACAAAAGAAAACCTAAGGAAATTCCGATGGCAATAAAAAAGAAACCATTTCGTTGTCGGAGGGTGCTGAAGGCCACAACGCCTCCCAAAAACAGCATGCTGATAAGAAGAAAGGGTTTTGTAACCAAAGTGTAAAAATAGAGCTGATGTTCCGTGCTAGAAAATCCAGCATTTTCCATAAGCCGGATGAAATTCGGGAGTCTCCATATGGAGATTGAGGAAGGAGGATCAAAGCTTTCTTGGAGTTTGTCCAACGTTAAATCTGTTTTCCAAGGTTGATCTCCTATGGGGCGCATCAGGTCATTGGATTCTGATAAAAAGGCTGATTTTAGAATCCAATTTCCAGGAAGAATGTGGACTGTGGGGCTATCAAGACGGCTGATGAAATTCCCTCTTTCATCGAAATTATAAATGGTGACCTTGTGTAGAACTTTAGCATCGCTGCTGATACTTTCTCCGTGGAGAATAGAATAGTCACCTTCATGGATATCCTTTAACCAGATTCCTCCCTTGGAAAGGCTAAGGTGGTTCTTAGGTTTTCCAAGTAGTTTGCTGTTCATCTGTTCCGAGGCGGCTTCTGTTGACGCAATTAAAGGATTTAAGATGCTTAGATATAAAAGACCATAGAGGGCAATGAAAAAAATCACGGGAGATAAAATCCCCCAGATAGAGAAGCCGGCGGCGCGAACGACAATAAGTTCTGAACGGCGATGAAGATGCCATAGCATTAGCATTGTTGAGAAAAGAATTAAAAATGGAAACAATTGATCAATAATTCCAGGAACTCTTAAGAGAGATATGATTAAGATTTTCCAAAACTTTACTTGAGAATAAATCTGGGATTTTCTTAAAAGCTCAAGCAGCGTGAAGAGCAAGATGATTACAGAAAAACTTGATAGGATGATGGAAAACCAGATCAAGAAAGATTTTAAAATATATTTAGAAAAAGTGTAGTGATGCTTCATAGATGACTCTTTCTAAGGTTCCAAAAAAATATTTTATTGATTTTGCGTTGCAGAATGAGGACGCATAACAAAATCGTTCCTCCCATTGTTAGGTAGGCCAAAACAATGGCGTACCAAAAGTGCGCTCCCATGCTGAGAAGGGACAAACAGAAGGTCTGCAACAAAAGGGCCCCGATGGCTGCCTTAAGAATAGCTGATCCCTGGGAATTTCTTTTGAATTTTGCCATGACCAAAAAGCTTAAGGCAATGGACACAAAACCCACAACATACCAGGGACTCAGAAGCCGCTGATACCCTTCGGCATAAAGGCGTTGGCGGTAAGACGCTCCAATATTTCCATGATCTTCATAGAAAAGTTCCTCTAGTGTTAACTCATAGGGTTTTTTTTGGCGATCCACAAGTTTTTGGGGGCCTTCCGAAAGAGGGATTAATGTTTGATCAAAATATAGAATAGAAAGAGAATTGCTTTCCGGCTTAAGCTCTTGGCGGTTTCCATCTTCCATGATGATGCGGGGTATTTTATCTTTAACAATGAGGCGGCCTTCCCGCGCCATAATTGTAAAGGGGCGTTCATTTTTTTTATGTATATGGGCTAAAACTCCCCTTAAGTCAGAGCCATCTTTTTCATTGACGTAAATGGTCACTTCATTAAAAACGTTAAAAACACCTTCCTGCAAGAGGATTCCTGGAAGAGAGTTTTTGAGTTTTGCTTCTAAATCTCGTATTTGCTGAAAAGACCAAGGGACCACAAAGATATTAAGCCCATAAATTAAAATCATAATGGCAGAGGCAAACCCAAGAGCTGGACGTACAATCTCCCACTCGTTATATCCGGCGGCAAAACTAGAAAGTAATTCCCGATCTGTGTGGAGGCGGCTGTAAACAAAAAGAACAGAAATGAAGGTGGTGATGGGCAAAACGATCACCAAGAGGTCTGGCAGAGAGAAAACAAACAGATGAAAAAAGGCGCTGAAGGACTCTTGGGACCTTAAAACGATTTTTATAAACTTTAGAGATTGGATAATCCACAGGGATCCAATTAAGACAGATGACGTGATAGAGGCACTTAGAAAAAGATTCTTCAAAATGTATTTTGTTATACGTCTCATCGAATGTTCATAATACGCTTAGTGATTGACTTACCTCTTTGGTACGAATATATATTAGTAACCGTTTTGGATGGTTTTTCCAAGAGATTAAGCTGTGTCAGTATAAAAATGTTTTTAAACCTTCGTTTTTTTTCTATTTTTTTGGGTCTTTGTTTTGTGGTTCTTGGGCATTCAACTCCAGAGCCTGATGCTGGGGTAAAACTGGAAGCGCCTCCTTTTGAAATCGAAGAAACTTTGAGTCCCGAGCCGCTTGTTCAGATCCAAAGTGCTCAGGCTCCGTTGAAGGTGTTGATTGAGGGCGGCAAATCTACTCGTAAGTCTGAAACAAAAATCGCAGCCATTGTGAATAATGAGATTATCAGCACGACGGATCTTGAGGATCGTCTCAAGCTTGTGACTGGAAATAATCCGAAGAAACTACCACCAGAACAATTGACTCAGTTGAAGGCGAATGTACTAAGGTCCCTAATTGATGAAAGAATCCAGTTACAAACAGCCAGTAGAGCGGAAATCAACATAGATGATAAGGATCTTGAAGGGTACATCCGTAACCTTGAACGGCAGAACAATATGGCTCCAGGTGGACTCAAGAAAGATTTAAAGGCAAAAGGAATTCCTGAAAAAACTTTATTGCTTCTTGCAAAAGCGCGTGCTGCATGGACCCGTCTTGTGGGAACTTATTTCAAAGATTCTTTCCAAATTACGCAGAAGGAGTTGGGAGAGGCTATCAATGAAGAAAAGGTAGAATCTCAGCCAAGGTATAATTTGGCTGAAATAGAGCTCTATGTTGAAAGTCCCGAAATGGAGGAGCAGGTGGCGGCTCAGACTAATGAGATTTTTGAGATGCTGAAAAAAGGAAAGCAATTTACGCAATTAGCACAAGAAAGGTCTCAGTCTCCTTCCTCTGTTCGAGGAGGAGCCATTGGATGGATTAGAGAAGATCAGTTAGAAGAAGAACTGGTTCCTGTTCTGCAGAAGCTATCTCCTGGGCATGTGACGCCGCCCGTTCGCACGGAAACAAGCTATAAGATCGTCTTTATTATTGATAAAAAAGATTACAATACGGAAGAAGAAGTGTTAACGGCGCGCCAATTAGAGATTCCTTTGGATCCAAAAATATTTCAAGACAAAGAAGCTTTGCCCAAAGAGGTAAAACGTCTCAATGAGTTGGTGGCAACCACAACGAATTGCCAGGATTTCGATCAGTTGGCGGATCAAATTCCAAATGCTCAGGTGCATGTTTATAAGAACGTACGTCTTTTCGATTTGTCTCCAGATCTTCAGATGGTTTTGGAGCATAAGAAAGAGGGCATTCCTGGTGAGGGAATCCTTGATGACAGTGGAAATTTGGTTTACTTCATGGTTTGTGAGCGGAAACGGATGAAATCTACGGCTATTGCACCTACCCAGCAGATGGCTGATAAAATCTCGAGTCAGCGTTTTGAAGCTACCGCCCAACAGAAGTTGCGGGAGCTGAGGCGCACCGCCTCCATCGATGTCCGAATCTAAGTCTTTTCGCGAATTTTCTCCCCAAAAAAAGTTGGGGCAGCATTTTCTTAAATCACAACATGTTGTGGATGAAATTCTGCAGGTGGCAGATATCCAATCGACAGATATAATTCTAGAAGTGGGGCCTGGTCCTGGAATCTTGACAAAAGGACTCCTCCGATCTTCCGCTCACAAGGTGATTGCCATAGAATTAGATCGCCAGTTTTGGCCGGCCCTCGAAAAACTTGAAGCAGAAGAAAAGGGACGATTTTTTTTGGTGAAGGGGGATGCCAGCAAGGTATCTTTGAAGAGTCTTGGGGGCCCGCTCAAAATTGTGGCCAACCTTCCTTATAATGTGGGAACGCTCCTGCTGCTGAATTGGCTAACAGAGCTGAAGCATATTTCCAAAATGGTTTTGATGTTTCAAAAAGAAGTGGTGGATCGAATTTGTGCAGAGCCACGTACTAAGGCTTATGGGAGGCTTTCCATTTTGACCCAGTGGAAATGTCAAGTAAGGTCTATTATCGATGTGCCCCCAGCCAGCTTTCATCCCGCCCCAAAGGTGGATTCTGCAGTGGTGGAAATTATCCCCAGAGACAAACCCTTGGTTCCAGCATCGGAGGAAGCCCTGGAATCTCTAACCCGTATCCTTTTTCAAAGTCGGCGCAAAATGCTGCGTGCCAGTTTAAAATCTTTGAAGATTGACGATCTGGAGGGAAAGCTCAGGGCTCTTAATATCTCCCCCACAGCCCGCCCAGAAGAATTGACCGTGGAGGATTTTTGTCGGTTGGCGCCGGTGGTGTTTCCGGAGGTCTAGAGGATGTCACTATCCCTTGACCGTTGTAAACAAATATATTATATGTAAGTTTACTATTCGAATTTGGGAGACATTATTTATGTGGGAAAGATCGTACAGTAAGACCTTTAAAGGAGTGACCAGATCGCAAATCTGGGAAGTCCTGACAGACTTTGACAATTGGCCCGCGTGGCAATCGGATCTTGCGTATTGTAAGCTTCTGGGCAAACGGGAAGTAGGTGCTTATTTTGAGCTTAAACCAAAAAAGGGGTCTAAGGTTCGCATTCAGATTTTGGAATTCAAGAAGCCTTCTTATTTTGTTGATTTGACCCGGTTTCCCGGTGCCAAAATGTGGGGCATCCACCATCTAGAAAAGACCAAAGAGGGAATTAGGCTCACCACCACCATGCGGGTGACAGGATTCTTGGGATTCCTCTGGCGTAAATTGGTGGCGGAAGATATTGTAGATCATGAACCCGATCAAATGGAGGCCCTCATTGAGCGTGCCAAAAAACACACAAAATAAAGCCCCTTTCGGGTTTCAAGTGCCTGAAGATAGCCCGGGTTTCATGCTCTGGCAGATGACGGTGGCATGGCAGGACGCCATTAAACGTGCTCTAAAGCCTTACAACATTTCCCATATTCAACACGTGATTTTAGCCATTCTTTTGTGGTTTGAAAGGTCCGATGAAGCGCCCAGTCAAATTACCCTCTCGCGCATGGCAAATCTGGATAAGATGACAGTGTCTAAAGCACTGAGAAGTTTAGAAGAGCGCGGCTATGTGACGCGGTACGCATCGGAATCCGATTCCCGAGCCAAGCAGATGGAGCTCACTGAAAAGGGGCGTGAACTGGCGAGCATCCTCGTGCCCTTAGTCGAAAAAACTGATGAAGTTTTTTTTGAGCGCCTTAAAGGAGATACCCGGAAAGTCTTTATTCGGAACATGTGGTTGCTGGGACAAAAATCTTAAGCTCTAGGATGGGCCGCCTTATAGACTGACTGAATTTTCTTCCGATTCACTTTTGTATACTTCTGGGTCGTTGATAAGGATGCGTGGCCCAAGAGTTCCTGGATGGTGCGGAGATCGGCGTTTTCTTCCAGCAAATGGGTGGCAAAACTATGGCGCAATGTATGAGGGGTTGCGCTTTCGGGAAGACCCAAGGAACGCCGGACATCCTTGATGGATTCTTCCGCGCGGGACACATTCATGCGCTTTCCTCGGATTCCCAAGAATAGGGGCATATGGGATTCTTTTACATAAGGACATAGATCGAGGTAGTCTTGGAGAGCCTTGCGTGCAAGGGGCAATAAGGGAACCATCCGCTGTTTATTTCCTTTTCCTTGAATGAGCAACAGGCTGCCTTCTCCTGGAATATCACCCTGGTTCAATCTTAGGGCTTCTCCGATTCTGAGACCCGCTGCATAAAGCAGCGTGAAGAGGGCAATATTGCGTTTGCCCACCCAGGGACGATCTTCGCCTGTATCGCTTTGTCCCACCAAATATTTTGCCTCTTCTTGGGAGAGGGCTCGAGGCACAGATTGGGGTTTTCGGGGAGCGCGTACCGTTTCAAGGACGGGATTATGCACATAGCCTCGACGATCCAAGAATCCGTAAAAACTTCTGACCACAGCAAGGGCCCGAATAATGGAAGATTTTGAAAAGGCTTTTTCATGAGTGAGGTGTGAAAGCCAGGCTCGAAACTGGGGGGCTTTTAGATTCTTGAGCATCTCGAGAGACGGCGTCTCTCCCTCATGTTCGGCTAGGAACATGAAAAATTGGGCAAGCGTCCTTTGATAGATGGGGAGCGTCAGAGGTGACAGACGTCGCTCTTTCTCTAACCATTCGTACCATTCGCGAATATAAGGGTCCATTGATAAGTCCTTTCAGAGTATTCTAGCATTTTTAGTGGAAAAATGTTCGTGAGAAGCTGTAAAAGAAGATCTTATCATTGGTTTACATAGAGAAGTTGATATCCAGCGATATGCTGTCTGGGGAGAGTGGAGTAGGAAGTACGGTGGTTGAGAAGAGGGCCCTTTTTTGGCAGAAGGTGAATAGCTCCTCAGGATTTAATCTAGAATAGACTGTCCCGTTTCTTTCCAATCTTTCAAGAAAGCCGCGAGCCCACTGTCCGTCAAAGGGTGATGAAGCAATTGCTTAATGACTTTTGCGGGGGCCGTTATTACCTCAGCACCAATGAGGGCTGCATCCACAATATGGCGAGGATGACGGACGGAGGCGACAAGAACTTCCGTATCCAACTCTGGATAGTTAGAATAGATCTGACAGATCTCTTCAATGAGGCCCATGCCGTCTTGGCTGATATCATCGAGGCGTCCTACGAACGGAGAAATAAATGTGGCGCCCGCTTTGGCGGCAAGAAGCGCTTGGCTTGCAGAAAAACATAAGGTGACGTTGGTCATGATGCCGTCTTGACTCAAGGCATAACAGGCCTGCAAACCATCCCCTGTCAAAGGTACTTTTACGCAGACGTTAGGAGCAAGAGCTGCCAAAACTTTGCCCTCTTTAATCATGGTAGGAGCATCTGTGGCTGTGACTTCAGCGCTTACAGGGCCTGGAACCAAGTCACAAATTTCTTTGATGACTTTCTTAAAGTCTTTCCCGGATTTCGCAATGATGGAAGGATTTGTGGTAACACCGTCCACAAGTCCCATTTCTAGGAGCTCTTTAATTTCTTTAATGTCAACGCCGTCTACAAAAAACTTCATGGTTTGCCTACTTTCTGGTACTAATAAAGACACCATACAAAACTTTAGGAAAAATGTCAGCCACTTCCATGAAAATAGTTCAGGTTCTTTTGCCTCTGCCCTTTGATAAGGCCTTCACCTATGAGGTGCCAGAAGGAATGGTCTTGCAAAAAGGGAATTATGTGGAAGTTCCCTTCCGTCAGACAAAAATTGTAGGAGTTGTATGGGAGGTTGATCCAAAAGAAATTCCTACCTATGAGGTGAAATCGATTATTCGATCTATTGATTTACCCCCTTTGCCTTCTGTTATCAGGGAGTTTGTGGAGTGGGTTGGGGCCTATTATTTATCCCCAAAAGGGCTAGTCCTAAAGATGGCCCTGAGTGCGCCCACTGCATTCAAGGATCTGAAGAGGCCTCGAAAGATGGATCCTGCTGTTCATTCTGTGACAATTGAAGAGGCCTCTTTAACGCTGTCTCAAGAGAGTTGTGCGCAGATGATTCGAGAAGCCATCAAAACACAAACATTCAACCCTATTCTTTTAGAGGGTGTGACAGGATCAGGAAAAACGGAAGTATATTTTAAGGGAATTTTGGAAGCCAAAGCGCACGGTAAACAAAGTTTAATTTTGTTGCCAGAAATTGCGCTGAGTACCCAGTGGTTGGATCGGTTCATGTCTCGTTTTCCCGAACCTCCTTTGGTATGGCATTCGGATCTGACAGAAGCTAAGCGACGGGAAACCTGGCGCACTATTGCCAAAGGAGACGCTTCTGTCATTGTGGGGGCGCGTTCTGCCTTGTTCTTACCCTATCCCAATCTGGGCCTTATTGTGGTGGATGAGGAGCATGATGGGGGGTATAAACAGGACACGGGCGTCTTTTATCAGGCGCGGGACATGGCACTCGTACGGGCTAAGCTTTCCAATGCGACGGTTGTGTTGAGTTCCGCTACGCCCTCTCTGGAAACCCTCAAAAATGTGGCCGATGGAAAATATAAAAAATGCACGCTGGAAGCGCGTCATGGGGGGGCCTCTATGCCCCAGGTTCACGCTATTGATCTGCGAAAAAGGGATCGAAAGAAGGGAGAAGGGCCCCAATGGATTTCTAAGGCCTTAAGGGAATCTATCCAAGCAGTATTGGCGAAAGGAGAGCAATCACTCCTGTTTCTGAACCGCAGAGGGTATGCGCCTCTCATGATCTGCGATGCCTGTGGGCATCGTATTTCTTGTAAGCAGTGTGAATCTTGGATGGTTTATCATAAAAGTGATCACACGTTACGCTGTCATCACTGTGGTCAGACAAATCGGTTTCCTTCTCAGTGTTCAGAGTGCCATGAGGAACAATCTTTTGTGGCCTGTGGTCCCGGTGTGGAGCGCGTGGCGGAAGAGGCACACCTTGCCTTTCCGGAGGCACGCATTGAGGTGGTCACAAGTGATACTATGACCTCGGTAAGCCAAATGACGGCATTGATGCAACGACTTGAGAATCGAGAAATTGATATTGTTGTGGGAACTCAAGTCATGGCTAAAGGGCATCATTTTCCCTATTTAACGCTTGTGGGAATTGTGGATGGAGACCTAGGGCTTAGTGGGGGAGATCTGCGAGCAACAGAGAGAACATATCAGCTTCTCCACCAGGTTTCAGGGCGCGCGGGCCGAGCCCAAAATCCAGGCCATGTTTATATTCAGACCCATTTACCGGAACATGCGGTGATGCAAGCGCTCATAGCCCAAGACCAGAAAAATTTTCTAAAATTGGAATTGGAAAATCGTGCGAAGTATGAACTACCGCCCTTTGGCAGATTGGCCTCTTTCATCCTATCTTCCCATCAGGAAGCAACAGCAGAACAAGCGGCTTGGAGCCTTGCAAAAGTGATCCCCAAAAGTTCTGGAGTGACGGTTTTAGGGCCATCTCCCGCCTCTCGCAGCAAGCTTAAGGGGAAATATCGGTGGCGATTTCTTATCAAGAGCTCTCGAAATATAAAGCTTCAGCCATTCCTGCAAGAATGGATAAAAAAACTTCCTTTGCCCGCAGGCGTTCGCCTTCAAATAGACCTGGATCCCTATAATTTTTTGTGACAGAATTATAAAATATATAATTCCGTGGGAGGGAAGAAGTGGCATCACAAAAATATTTGGCACAGATTGCCTTTGGTATGTCCATGCTAGTGGGTGTTCAAAGCTTTGGCGCAGCTGTCGATGATGAAGAGAGGCGTTCTTTTTGCTGTCCATTTGCACGTTTTTTTGTGCGGTCGAATCCAATACCTGCTCCCGCTTCTTTACAGACCTCAACTTTAGTTTTAACCTCCCTAGATAGTGAAGAAGATCAAAATTCCTTAAATGACGGGGGCTATGAGAATGTGGGGGAATATGTAAATGTACAAGGGGAGTATTCCAATGTGTCTGGAAATGATCAGCTCGGAGAGGTTTTTCCAGGAGTAGGGGTTTCTTTAGAGCGTCCTCCCTCATCTGATACGAAGCATTTAAGCTTCAAAACAGGGGCAGGGGCGAATTATGTGCCTACAGATTCAAATGTATAGAATACTTTTTTTGCTGGGGTTTTGTCTTTTAGGAGAAAGAGCATACGGGGCACACATAACCCCTTTTTGGGGAGGAATAGAAAAGGATTTCCAAAAGGGAGATTATCAGCAAGTTCGAGGGCTCATTCGAAACAATCCGGAAGAGATTGTTAGCTCTGCCACAGAAAATCAGGCCCGTCTTTATCTCCTGGCAACCCAAGATAATAAGGAATTGTTTGATGATGTTCAAAAAGAAAAAGAGTCTCAGGGGCGCTTTCTAGACTTTTTGAGGGGGCGAGGGAGTGAGGGGTTTCCAATGTACTTGCTTCGGGCTTTTTGGAACTTAAAATTTCCCATAGGGATTATGTCTGGACGGGCCCCCTTTCCCGATGTTTACAATGATTTTTTTGCAAACCAAGCAGGAGTTGCGCAGAATCCTCAAGACGGGATTAGCATTCTGAGGGATAATCCAACCCATCATAGTTATTATTGGTTAGGGCATTGGTATTTGGGGGGAGATAATATTCTTGACCAGGCGTTGGGAAGAGGTATCCTCGTCCAACTTGCAAAAGGCAAAAAACATAAAAATGCCACAGAAGAAACGATGCACGTGCTTAAGAGTATTCAAAAAAGCAATAAGTTGGGATGGGGGGATGCCTGTGCAGCTTGGTTTTTGTGTCCTGACAGAGTGTGTCCTGCAAAGAATGGAATTGGGTATGATTTTAATCAGTTTGACTTGAGGGGATGTTGTGGGATCGGGAAATATCGAGGAGATGATTGGTGTGAAGTGAATTGTCTGATAGGTGGGTGTCGCACAAAGTTCCATTATAAAGAGCTCTGGGCTCGGTCATCGGACTTATGTGCTCGAATAGGGAAGGCTAGCCGAACATTTCTTATGTGGACTGGCGGGGCAACAAGTCTTGCAGGATCTATTACGGCGCTCTATGGGAGGAGTGATGATGATGATGCGGTAGGCCGTCTAGGAGATTTTTTGGCGCTTTCTGGACAAGGTCTTCTTCTTGTTGCTTACACATCGTTTCCCACAGAGGATGATAAACAAGGAAAACCAACGGCTCCTGTGTCTCCTTATGTTTTTGGAAGCCAAGAACGGGCGGATGATAGAACATCAATGCCTCCTTCTGCATACTCTTCCAGGTATCCCTCAGCTCAACCTACGCGTGCACCTACGACGGTTCCTTTAAGTCATGAAGAGGAAGAGCCTCCCCCTGGAGATTCTCTTTTGAGACAGGCCGTTCGTCGCAGTATTAAAAGCCTCAGGGATTTACGTCGGAGTTGGCGCACTACGAGAGGA
This sequence comes from uncultured Holosporaceae bacterium, assembly GCA_964515175.1. Classification (GTDB taxonomy): domain Bacteria; phylum Pseudomonadota; class Alphaproteobacteria; order UBA7879; family UBA5542; genus CAIWGV01. The sequence continues at coordinate 20,125 of CAZEUR010000009.1, forward strand.
GGGCCCGTATCTCCTGTTGACCTGGATATCGAATTGGGGGTGCACGGGCAGCATATTGCGAGGCCACTTGCCCAGGCTTCCATCATAACACAGCCACCTAAACCCCAAGAAGATTCTCTGTCCGTCCAAGAAAACATGGCTGCTTTAGGGAGGGGGTTGGCGGAAGTTCTTGACTATAAAGGGGATAGGTCAGATCTCATTGATGAGACTCTCGGTGTTGGGGAAGCTTTTAAAAATATAAATGGTGATACATTGCCACCAGAAGCACTGAGCTACGTGAAAGAATCCGAACTTGGAGGAGGGGCTCGCCATTCCTCTAATACACGAGTGATTCCCAGACCTCCTTTTGAAGAGGACGATGACATCTTGACCACAAAACCTCTATCTTCAGAGCTTTAAATTTGATAAAAGGGAGAATGAGATAGAATAGAATAGGATAGGAGTTTTTAATGAATGTAGTGTTTTCTGCCCACAAAATCCCTGCTAGCGGTACCCTTTTCGTAGGGGTGTTTGACAAGAATATTCTGTCGCCCTCTGCAAAAGAGGTCAATAAGAAGACTGGGGGGCTCTTGGAAAAGGCATTAAAATCCTCTCATTTTTCTGGAAAACGCGGGGAAATGCTGGCAATTCCTGAACCTGCAGGGCTTTCTGTTCAACGATTGATCCTTTTTGGAATGGGAAATGAAAAGGAAATTCGGGCGAGCGATGCCATGGAGGTAGGGGCTCATATGAGTTTAGAAATTCGAAAATATCCCGAAACAGAAGTTACCGTCCTTCTGGAATCTCTTCATGGGGAGCATCTTAAGAACGAAAAGCTTGCTTCTGTTATGGGAACAGGGTTCTTGCTCCGCAGCTACGAGTTTCAAAAATATAAAACTCAACTGAAAGACAAAGATAAACTTCATGTAAAAAAACTAACCTTTGGAGTGGATTCTCCAAAAGCAGCCGAAAAGATTTTTGAAGAGGAGGAAGCGCTTGTGAAGGCCGTGACCTTTGCGCGGGACATCATGTCAGAGCCGCCAAATGTGGTCCATCCAGAGACTTTGGCTGAACGCCTTCAGGCGCTTTCTAAGATTGGATTGAAGGTAGAAGTGCTGGGCGAAAAAGAAATGAAAAAGCTCGGCATGAATGCACTTTTAGGAGTGGGGCAAGGAAGCGATAAGGAATCCAAGCTAGTTGTCATGAAGTGGAATGGGGGTGCATCAAAAGAGGCACCGCTCGCATTCGTTGGAAAAGGTGTAACTTTTGATACGGGAGGAATCTCCATTAAGCCATCTGCCAAGATGGATGAGATGAAATACGATATGGGTGGATCTGCGGCTGTTGCCGGGCTTATGTATGTATTGGCTGCTCGTAAGGCAAAAGTGAATGCCGTTGGGGTTGTGGGTCTTGTGGAGAACATGCCCGATGGAAATGCCCAGCGTCCAGGAGATATCGTCACCTCCATGTCTGGCCAGACCATTGAAATTCTCAATACGGATGCAGAGGGTCGTTTGGTGCTAGCTGATGCTCTTTGGTATACGCAGGATAAGTTCAAGCCAAAACTTATGATTGATTTGGCCACCTTGACAGGGGCCATCACAGTGTCTTTGGGCAGCAAGTTTGCGGGCCTTTTCTCAAATGATGAAGGTCTTGTCCAAAAACTCAGAGAAGCAGGAGAAGAATCCAAAGAGCAGGTTTGGCAGCTGCCCCTTGATGAGAGGTATGATCGCAATATTGATTCTCGTGTGGCAGACATGCAAAACATTGGGTCCCATGGAGCCGGGAGTATTACCGCCGCTCAATTCTTGCAACGTTTCGTGAACAAGGTTCCTTGGGCGCATCTTGATATTGCCGGAACTGCTTGGACGGATGAGTCTCACATGTTTTCTGGTAAGAATCCTACAGGATTTGGGGTTCGATTGCTCAATACCTTCATTCATAAGTTTTATGAGAAATAAAGACTGGTGCAGATAAGTTTCTATCACCTTACACGCCTGAGCCTTGAGAAATCTCTTCCAAAACTTTTGGAGAAGGTTTTGTCTCAAGATCTTCGGGCAGTGGTGGTTGCAGAAACCCTACCCCAAGCCCAAACTTTAAATGAGGTCTTATGGACTTATAGCCCCACAAGTTTTCTGCCTCATGGGACGGAGAAAGAAGGGCGTGCATCGGATCAGCCCATTTGGATTACCACAACAATTGAAAATCCCAATGGGGCGGACGTTTTAATTTTTACGTCGTTGCAGCAAAAAGAACAGCTTGATGGATTTTCTCGGGCTCTGTACATGTTTGATGGCAATCATAAAGAAAATCTTGAAAAAGCAAGAATCCTTTGGGGAAAATATAGAGGGGAAGACCATACTTTGGCTTATTGGCAGCAAGATGCTGAGGGTAAATGGATTTCCCAAGAACAAGGTCAGGGTTTCTAAGTCTGGGGGGGCTGTTGCAAAAAGGCATCTCTGTTTTTTTCCTTATAGAAAGGAGTTGACGGGCCCATTTTCCCATGAGATAGTTAGGTTAAGTACAGATTAAAAGATTTATAACGGAGGAATTTCAATGAAAAAGTCTTTAGTAGCAATTTCCGGGCTTGCGTTGTTGGCCATGATCACTTCTTGTTCAACGACGGGAAAAACCAGGGGAATGTCTCAGAATGAGCAGAGTGCCTGTCGATTAGCTTGTCAAGACAGAGGATTCAAGATGGCCGTAGGAGTCAGCGCTGACAACCGGGAAGGTTGTACTTGTGAAGTTGACGATGGTGGATACGTCACAATTACGAACCCTAGGGGTCAAGAAAGTGGCTTCGACAACCTTACGGTTAAGAACTCTGCCATTAAGTAAATTTAGAAGTTTATTAGAGAGGCACGGGAGTTGATTCCCGTGCTTTTTTATTTATTCAACGAAAGAATTGCGATGATTTCTTTGGCTGATTCAGCCGACCCAACCCGTCGTTACCCCTTTCCTTAGGGACACTTTAGGAACGATATAGCCTCAAACTCTCTTTTTCGATAGTAGTCTCCAATTTTTTCATGAATTCATCTTGGGAAAGTCCAGGAGGGAGGGGTTTCAGGAAACTGGCCACAATCGTGCCGGGATATTTCAAAAATGTGCGCCGAGGCCAAAAAACGCCAGAATTTAAAGCAACGGGAACCACAGGCACCTGCAAATTTTTGTACAGCAAAAAAATCCCTCTTTTATACTCATTATGAGTTCCCGGAGCCGATCTTGTGCCTTCAGGAAAAATAATCAAGGAGCGTCCTTCCTGGATGCGTTCTTTGCCTTTTTTAATCATGGTTTTGAGAGCGCTAGTGCCCCCTCGTTCAAGAGCAATCATGCCGACACGGTGTAGGTAAAGCCCAAAGAAAGGAATCCACATGAGATCTTTCTTCAGAAAGAAAACAGGGTGATCAAGGATATGGTTAAAGGCCATAGTTTCCCAGGCAGACTGATGCTTAATGGCAAAAATAACAGGAGTTTTTGGAATATGGTCACGGCCCATTACTTTGTAGGATGTGCCGACAATTACCCGCAAGATACAGGAAACACAGAGAGTCCATCTTCTTGGAATCCAATAATAAAAGGGGCGCGGTAACAGCAGGAGTGGGCTTAAGAGAGTAAGGCCGAGAATGGTCAGGGTATAAAATACAATATTAAAAATAAAAGATCTAAATTTAAGCATGATCAGTAAGATACCAAATATTTCATCAAAACAACCGTATATTTATTATACTCAGAAAATAAAATCCGCCATCTCTTGAAGTTAAAAATCCAATCCCTATCGTGAAATATGGGAGATAGAACAGAGTAGGGAATTATCCGCACAGAGGGCATATTCTTTTTAAGCTCCAAAAGGCTGCGGGGCATGTGATAATGGGAGGTGACCAATTTTAAAGATTTGCACCCATACTGAGTGGCCCATCTCTTCGTTTCTTCCGCATTTTCTTCTGTGTTGGTTGCAAAATATCCAAGCGTGATGAGGTCTTTTATCTGGGCATGAGAGGAAATTTCCTGCAGCTGATCGGGAGTATGAACGCCCGAGATCAAAAGAGGCGTATTCCCTTGGCTTCCATGTAAAAGAGCAAGACCTTTCCGAATACGATCCCGACCACCTGTGAAAATCACAACGCCATCAGCCCGCTCGGTAGAGTTCTGAAGATGGGTGATCTCGTATAAAAAACAGAAAAACCCTGTGCCCCAGCTTATGAAGCAAGCCACCAAGAAGATTGTTAGGAATTTAAGCCACCGTCTCATGGGAGATAGTTATACGCTGGCTCGTAAAGAAAGTCGAACGGTTAATTGGGCCGCCGCCATCATAAAAAGAATGACCAGGCAGGGAACCACAAATGTAATTGACCAAAGGCTCGTACTGGATAGGGCTTCTTCTAAAAGAGGGATATGGAGGGTTGTCACAAAAAATTGCAATCCAAAGATGGTGAGACCCGAAAGAAAAGCTCCGATAATTCCTGCTTTTATGCCAATGCGCAAGGCATGCATTTGAAATTGTTGGGCTATATAGGAGTCTGTGGCCCCCACCAGATGGAGCACCTCAATGATGTTTCGATGAATGATCAGGCTGGTCTGAGCGGTAAATGCCACTGTCCCCGTTGCGGCCAGAAGGATTAGGGCTACAATGGCAAAGCTTACAATCTGTGCAGATCGGGCAAGATCTAAAAGTCCCTGCTGCCAATCCAGATGATCTTCCACCACAATATTGGGAGCCACCATATGCAGAGCGTTCCTTAAATTTTTCAAGTGAAACGATCGTCGGCTTTGTATTTCCACATCGATCAATTTGGGAAGAAAGGATGCTTCCAGATTTGTTGTTTGGGGCATCCAAGGTTTCAAGATATCCAAAATTTCTGGGGCCTCAAGAACTTTTATGGCTCCAATTCCGGCTGTGCGATTTAAAATATGATTCACTTTTACATCCACCTCTTCTTGCGTTTCTGGAGAAGAGGCAGCAAAGAGACTCTTGGCGGGAATTTGAATGGTAATATGATCTTGGAATCCTCGGTTCCATTGATGGATCAAGGTGCTGACAGAAAGAGCCACCATCAAAGAAAGCGTTGCTAGGTAGACCATCAAAGAAATGATCCATGGTAGAAAACCACTGGAAGGATCTGCATTGAGAGGCAAATCTCTGTGGGGCGAACTCATGCAAAAACCTCATGGGCTATGGTTTCGGGGTGTAAAAGGAAAGCCTGGCCTTTATCCAAAAAAATCTCTGGATACTTTAATTCTTGGGCTAAATTCCGATTATGGGTGGCTAAAATTATCGTTGTGCCCTGCTTGTGCATCTCTTCAAACAAATAGAGGAGCTTCAAAGCCGTTCCATCATCCACATTGCCGGTAGGCTCATCGGCGATGAGGAGTTTTGGACGTCCAATGACGGCGCGACTAATGGCGACTCGTTGTTGCTCTCCGCCTGATAGAATATGGGGCAGGCTATTTAAATGGTCTTTGAGTCCAACCCAGGTCAAAAGTTCCGCTGCTTCCGCTCGTGCTTTTTTGGGGGATATCCCCCGCACCTGTAAAGGGAGTGCCACGTTGTCCACAACCGTGAGGTGGGGAATCAAGCGAAAGTCCTGAAAAACAATCCCAATTTTACGGCGTAGAAAAGCAATTTCTCGGAAGGAAACTCGGGCTGTATTGGTTCCAAAAAGAGAAATATTTCCAGCAGACTGTTTACATCCTAAATAAATCATTTTGAGGAGAGTGGATTTCCCGGCGCCGCTCACACCGGTCAGGAAATAAAATCCGCCTGTTTCAATGGTGAGGTTGAGGCCCGAAAAAAGCCGTGTGCCTTGCTCAAAAATAAGGTCTACATTCTGAAAGTGAACAGCGTTTTTAGATGTGGGCTCTTGCATTTCCTACCTTAAGGTTACAAGCTCATGATAAATCATTGAGGGCTTGAAAAAAAGGACTATTAATTCATTTTCAAATTTGTATGAGCTCATAAGCTCTTAAAGTTGGGTCGCCCTGAAAAGCCTCTACAAGCCCATTGCCTTTTGGTGAGCCCGCGAGTACACTGAAAGCCTTATTTTTGAGTCATATGTTGAATGAATACGGGTCATATTCGAGAGTCATTTTTAAAGTTCTTTAAGGAGAAGGATCACACGGTTGTTCCCTCTAGCTCTCTTATTCCCCACAAAGATCCTTCTCTTCTCTTCACCAACTCTGGCATGGTTCAGTTCAAGAATTACTTCACGGGACTGGAAAAGCCGCCTTATAGCCGCGCTACCTCTGCTCAGAAATGCTTGCGTGCCGGCGGCAAGCATAATGATCTTGAAAATGTAGGGTATACGGCGCGCCATCATACTTTTTTTGAGATGATGGGGAACTTTTCCTTTGGGGATTATTTCAAGGAAGAGGCTATCCATTTTGCTTGGGAATTTCTTCACAAAACCATGGGGATTCCCCAAGACAAACTTTATATCACGGTGTTTTCAGAAGATGAAGAAGCCGCAACCCTCTGGAAAAAAATCGCAAACTTCCCGGATTCTAGAATTTTGAGAATTCCCACCACAGATAATTTTTGGTCCATGGGAGATACGGGGCCTTGTGGGCCTTGCACAGAAATCTTTTATGATCATGGAGAGAGTGTGGGGGGTGGATTGCCGGGGACCAAGGATCAGGATGGGGACCGGTATGTGGAGATCTGGAACCTGGTCTTCATGCAATTTGAGCAACTTGCGGACGGGTCCCGCATTGCGCTTCCCAAACCTTCCGTGGATACGGGCATGGGGTTGGAGCGCATGGCGGCGGTTATGCAGGGCGTTACCAATAATTATGATACGGATATTTTAAAGGCTTTGGTTCTGGCTGCGGCAGACTTCACAAAAACAAATCCTGCGGAACACCATCTTGTGTCTCAGCGTGTCATCGCCGATCATATGCGCGCCATGAGTTTTTTGATTGCTGAAGGTGTATTGCCGTCCAACGAGGGGCGCGGCTATGTGCTCCGGCGCATTATGCGGCGTGCCATGCGCCATGTGCATTTGCTGGGGACCACAACGCCAACGCTTTGGAAGTTGGTGCCTGTTTTGGTGGAAAAAATGGGAAGTGCCTATCCAGAATTGAGTCGAGGGCAGGACCTTATTGAAGGGGCCATCCGCCATGAGGAAGAAAGATTCTCTGAAACCTTGGGGCGTGGCATCAAGATTCTAGAAGATGAACTCCAAACCCGTCAGGGTAAGGGTTTTTCAGGAGACGTGGCTTTCAAGCTTTATGACACCTATGGGTTTCCTTTGGATTTAACGCAGGATATCTTGAAGAGTCGAAACATTGACGTGGACGTGCCGCAGTTTGAAAGGGCTCTTAAAGCGCAAAAAGAAAAAGCGCGGGCGTCCTGGAAAGGGTCTGGAGATCAAAAGGCAGGTGCTCTTTGGTTTGAAATAAAAGAAGAAGTGGGTCCTTCCGAATTCCTAGGATATCAAACGGATGCAGCCGAAGGCCATATCCTAAAGATTTTAAAAGATGGAACCCCTGTTGCAACAGGAAAATCTGGGGATAAGGTCCAGGTTGTGTGCAATCAAACCCCGTTCTATGGTGAATCTGGGGGGCAGGCGGGGGATTCCGGTCTTATCCTTGGGGCAAAAGGACAAGGGGTCGTTCTGGATACTCAGAAACAAGCAGAAAGTCTCATCGTTCATGAGGTGGAAATAACCGACGGATCTTTATCTGTGAATGAGGCTGTGGAATTAAAGGTGAATGCCGATCTCCGCCAAAAATTGCGGGCCAATCATTCAGCCACCCATCTTTTGGGAGCGGCCTTGCAGCATCATTTAGGATCATCTGTTGTTCAAAAAGGATCCCTTGTGGCGCCTCATCGGTTGCGGTTTGATTTTAGCCATACTCAAGCGGTATCCAAGGATATCTTGCGGAAAGTGGAGGCAGAGGTGAATCATTGGATTCGCTCTAATGCCTCTGTTGCCACCATTCTCACAACGCCGGAAGAAGCGATTCAGGAAGGTGCCCAGGGGTTGTTTGGGGAAAAGTATGGTGCAGAAGTTCGGGTGGTGTCCATGGGGCCTTACTCTAAAGAACTCTGTGGCGGAACCCATGTGCAGCGCACGGGGGACATTGGTCTCTTTAAAATTTTAAGCGAAAGCAGCGTGGCTTCAGGTGTTCGACGCATTGAGGCGGTGACGGGCCAAGAGGCCGAAGCCCATGTGGCCGAGCTTGAAGAGACTTTGCAACACGCCGCGGATCTTCTGAAAACAAATCCCAAAGGCGTTCCTGCACGATTGACGCAGTGGATAGAGGAACGGAAGAAGGGCACACCCAAAAATTCTATTTCTCTGGACGTGTCCGCAGAAGAAATAAAAAATCTTAAATATGGGCATCAGGTTTTGGAAAATGTGCCGCCTCAAGACCTTAAATCGCTCATGGATGAAGCCAAAGCCAAAATAAAGTCAGGAATTATCCTCTTGATCGGAACCTATGAAGGCAAAGTCTCTGCCCTTGTGGGGGTGACCTCAGACCTGACATCCGCTCACGATGCCCGTGACCTTATCAAGCCCGTGGCAGATGCCTTTGGCGGCAAGGGGGGAGGGCGCGTAGACCTTGCACAATGTGGGGGATCGGATGCCACAAAAATCCCAGATGCCATTCAAGCATTGAAAAATCATCTTTCTTCTTAAGACCGTCATCGCGAAAAAATTTGTACCAAATTTTTGTGGCGATCCAGCTTTTTATTTAATCCTGAGAATGTTTCAGGTATAGAAAGAAATCATCTATGGCAGACTCTCATAAAGTAATCTTGCCCAACCCCTTCTTTCTCTATAAGATCAATCCATAACCTAAAAAACCTTCGGAGGGCTTTACCATGATCAAATATCTCATTACTTATTTTATTATTCTCATCTCCTCTGCTATTGCGGGATCGGTAAGACCTTTGACAGCAAACTTAGGCGGCCTTAAGAACATGCTCCTGGACAACAGCCATTTTGTGGCAGCCCATAAATCAGATGCAACCCTCATTGCTATTAAAAAACAGAGCCCCCGATCCACCATGATCACTTGTTCAGATTCACGCGTTCAAACGCAGGCCTTCGATGAAACACCCATCAACGATATTTTTATGATTCGGAATATTGGAAACCAGCTTAGCTCCAATATGGGGGATGTGGAATATGGCGTGCGGCATTTAAAGACGCCTCTTTTGATTGTGGTGGGCCATGACAAGTGTGGTGCCGTGGAGGCGCTTTCTTCGGAAGAGAAAATGATTGAGCTGAATGCAAATCCGAATATTCAAAGAAGTCTTACGGCTTTGCATTTTCATTTTCGAGATAAAAACAAAGGTAAGTACTTAAAAGGAAATAAACTGCTTCAGACCAACATAGAGGCTAACATTGACTATCAAGTGGAGGCCGCCCTTGTTCAGTTTAAAGATCTTGTTGTAGTGGGAAAACTTTATGTGGTGGGGGCCCTCTATGACTTCTTGAATATAAAGAAAAAAGGATTCGGAAAGCTTATTATCACTAATGTGAATGGGAATAAGGATTCCAAATTTATCGCAGAGTTTGAAAGAATGGTTTTGGCGCAATAGATTTCTTAACGAAACCGCAACCCTTTCCACACTTCTTCTGTCTTCACATCCGCCAAGGTATGACGGAAGATCACTTGGCTGATTCCATCCTGAGGACCACAGAGCCGAGGGTCGGAAGAATAGGAAAATAACATCAAAGACGGACAGCGGCTGAGCACAATCATATGCATGGGGCCCGTGTCTCCTCCCAGGGCTCCTTGTGCACCTCGTGCCAATTCCGGCAGCTGAAAGAGTGATGTTTTTCCAAGCAAACTTATGGCCTTGGGACATGCCTTTTGGATGACCTCTGCTGCTTCTTTTTCTGTATCCGATCCCACAATCACGGGGGTTATTTTCTTTGTTATAAGCTTTTTTGCAATCTCTGCATACTTTTCAGCAGGCCATCTCTTATGAGGTTGGGTGGGAGAGCACCCAGGAACCAGGAGAAAATACCTTTTTGGAAGATGAAGCCCTTGAACTGAGGATTTCATCCATTCTAGAGAGGGGGCTTGCACATTATGAATGCCCGCAATGGCCAATTGTTCTTTGTTATGATCCAAAATATGCTTTTCGTAGAGGCTGGGGGTATTGTAGTAATGGGAAGACCCCTTGGCCGTACCGCTCCATTCCGGCATGGATTTAAAGAATAATTTCATCAGTCGGAAATACCATCGGGTTCGGTGGGATCGTTGTAGATCGTAGATGCGCTCAAATTTTTCCTTATTGATTTTTCTGAGGAGCTTCCACCAGATGAGGGGAGATTCTAGGAATTTCTTCCGGTCGTCGATCCAAATCTCATCAAAATATCCAGACTTTTTGGCCAGCTCCAGGTAAGGACTGGAGGTGAGTAAAATTAGGCGATCATTTTGGTGATGATCCCGCAAAGCCTTAAAGGCAGCCTGCCCGAAGATCATGTCCCCTAATGCCCCGTGTTTGATGACTAGAATTTTCTTCTTCATGAGAGGGGTGTTAAAATATCGTGATAAACTTTGAGGGTTTTTTTGAACATGGTTTCGTTATCAAATTGATGGCGGACATTTTCGATGCCGGCGTGTCCTATGGAGCGACGCTGATCCGTCGAAAGGTTCAATGCATTCTCAATGCGTACGGCAAGAGATCTTGAATCTTCGGTTGGGAAAAGCCACCCTGTTTTGCCATCAACGATGGTTTCTCGGAACGCTCCATGATCGCTGGCAATGACAATGGACCCCATGGCACTGGCTTCGGCCACCACACGGCCAAAAGGTTCAGGGCGTGTTGAGGGGCATACCACAAGACTGGCCAATTTATATAGGGCTGGCATATCCTTGCATTCACCAACGATATGGAGGCGATCTCGAAATCCATAATGAGTGGCGTGGTCTTCCAGTTCTTTCACATAGGCTTTATTTTTTTCAGCTCCCACAAAAAGGCAAATCCAATCTTTTCTCTGGAGCCTGGACAGAGCCTCCAGAAGGACCGCGTGTCCTTTCCATCGGGTAAGGCGCCCGGGGAGTAAAATGATGAATTTGTCATCGGGTAATTGCAGCTGGTTCATGAGCGCTTCAATGCGGAGTTCTGTGACGCGTTCTGGATCAAATATATTAAAATCAACGCCGCGGTGAATGGTGGAGATTTTTTTAGGATTCAACCCATATTCATGCTCGATATGGTGTGCGATAAATTTGGAGACCGCAATGACTTTGCGCCCCTTTGTCATGACGCTATTATAAATCTTCTTCAGCTTTCCTTGCATGGAGTAAATGCCATGAAAGGTGGTGACCAGAGGAGTGTGGGTTTTTTTTGCTGCAATATAGGCGCTCCAAGCAGGCGCTCGGCTGCGTACATGCACAACATTGATATGGTGTTTACGAATCAAGTTTGCAAGCCTGATACTGTTGATCCAAATGATAAAGGGGTTTTTAGAATCTAAAGGCAGATATTCGTGAATAATTTCGTTTTTGCGTAAAACAGACACCAGCCGGCCGCCGCAAGAGGCCACCACAGGAGAAGCTCCCTTTTTTTTCAGAAATATAGCGAGATCTAGGGTTCCCCGCTCTACCCCTCCCATATCAAGGGCGGGCACAATTTGCAAAACCCGGGGCACTTTCTTACGTTTATCCATAAATTCACTATAATGGGTACGGGGGGGAAAGACAACTTGAAATGCTTTGATCCAGGACCAGAACCACCTTGCATCCCTTAAATCAAACATTTTTCATCTTTTACGCTTGACTTTTTTCCTCAAGAAGCTTAGAAATCTGTGTAAGAATTTTTTTGGGGCCTGTAAATAGGCTCTTTTGTATTTGGAAGATTAAATTATGTTTGCAATTATTCGCACCGGTGGAAAGCAGTATAAAGTCGCCAGAAATGAAAAGATTTGGGTGGAAAAGCTTGAGGTGCAGCCTGGGTCAGAAGTGATTTTGGATAAGGTTTTGATGATCGGTACGGAAGCTGAATCTTTGGTGGGATCCCCTCTTTTAGAGAAAGCTCAGGTGATTGCGCTTGTGGAAGAGCAAATGCGCTCTGACAAGGTTATCATTTTCAAGAAAAGGCGTCGCCACAATTACCGTCGTAAAAAAGGGCATCGTCAACATCAGACAGTTCTCAGAATTATCGATATTTTGAAGGATTCCAGTCAACCTCGTACGGTAGAATCTGCGGTATCTAAGGCAGAAAAAGCTCCAAAGGCTGTGAAAGAAACAGCGGTTGTAAAAGAAACAGTAGAGAAGGCGCCTAAGAAAAAGGCAGCTTCTTCTAAAGCAGAATAGTAAACTCGAAAGGATTTGACGAATGGCCAGTAAAAAAGCAGGTGGTAGTTCAAGGAACGGACGGGACTCGGCGGGTCGACGTCTGGGCGTTAAGAAATTTGGCGGTCAGGTTGTAATTCCTGGAAACATCATTATGCGCCAGCGGGGGACAAAAGTTCATCCTGGTAACAATGTGGGCATGGGGAAAGATCATACTCTTTTTGCCCTCACGGAAGGCCGCGTATGCTTTACACGGGGCGCGCAGGATCGCTCTTTCGTTTCCGTTATTTAAATATAACACTCTATAAATTTTGAAAACCCGTAGGATTCCCTTCTTGCGGGTTTTTTATTTTGCCTCTCTCAGTAAGCCTGCCTTCAAAAAATAAAGAGTGAATCCGAGACATAGGGTGATGATGGTAAACATCACCAAAGCCAGGCTTAGTACCTCTCCATTATAAAGATATCCCGCAGCAGCCACAGTCGTAGCAATGATGAGGGCGCGCATGCTCATGATCACGGAGGAGGCGGTGCCTTTAATATCTGGGAATACTTCCAAAGAAGGCCCAAAGATGATGGGATAATAGACAGCTTCTGCAACGCCGCCAACGGTGACCAAAAAAGTAATCCAATAGGGAGAATGGGGCATGAAAAACCCAACAAATCCCAGCGCTGCGGTGCTCAACAAATAAGAAACGCTGCTATAAAGTACACATCTCTTGCTCCCAAACTTTTGAGAGATGCGATTCACGAAAAAGCTGATAACGGAAAAAGTGCCCACAATAACCGCTTGATGAAGCGCATATTCCGTAATGCTCATGCCAAAGGTTTCCATATACAAGAAAGGAGCACAGGCAATAAAGGCAAGGTAGGTCGCATACATGGCGCTGGGAACAAAAGAAGCGCTTAAAAATAATAAGCTTCCAAATAACTTCTTATAATCCTTTGCCATTTTTCGAGTATCAAAAACCTCGAATTCTTTTTTTGTTTCTGGCAAAGAAATAAGAGACATAATCCAGGAAATTAAGCAGACAAAAGCTACAATTGCATAATTCCCGCGCCACCCCACGGCCTTTGTAATAAAACTCCCAATGACAGGGGCGATGGCCATGAGAGTGGTGAGGATCGCATTCATGAGACTAATAAACTTGGTGGCTTTTTGCCCTTGATACACATCGGCCACCATGGCAGATACCAAGACAGCGGGAGTGGCGGCACCCAAACCCTGAATGAACCGAGAGACCAACAGGAAAGGGATGGAGGGCGCATAAACGCATCCCAGGGCACCAATAGTCAACAAAGTATTGCCAGTAATCATCACCTTTCGTCGACCATACGCATCCGACAGGGGGCCATAGAAAAAAGCGGCCAAGAAGAAGCCCAGGAAGTTGTAAGCCACTGTTAGCTGAATAACGGCTTCTGTAGTGCCAAAATAGCGGACCATCTCTGGAAAGCTGGGCACTGAGATATCAATCTCAATGCAACAGGGAACTAAAAAGAGAATCAGTAGAAAGGGAAGTATTTTTTCGATAGAGGTCATCAAGAGTCCTTTGAGCGTTTAGGGGGAGCATATCATGGGGGGCAAAGAGAGATCAAGGAATTCTAATCCAGAGCCCTTTGCCACGGAGCGGGGGCCCATCTGTTTGCGAAAGACCTCGCCTCTGGACGAAAAAATGGCCTGCCTGGTCTTGCTACCACCGCTCTTTATATGTGTGTGAATGGAGATGGGTCTCCTAAAGAAGCCGGGACAAAGGTGCTTAACTCTCTTTAAACTAATGAAATTGTGTATGAGTTCACAACATATGAGACTCAAGCAGCGACCTTGAGGACAGTGTTAATGTACTCCAAAGGGGGTGAGGCCTTTCAAGGCATTATGAGGTCTATAGGAGTTATATTTTTGGAGAG
>CAZEUR010000010.1:0-33283 GCA_964515175.1 uncultured Holosporaceae bacterium
CCCAGGCCGCAGAGGTTATCCGTCAGAGCATGCCTTCTCTCACAACTTTGAATATCAAGCATAATGAGATTGGAGATGCGGGCGCGGCCTATGTGGCGCAACTGGGTTCTCTGACAGACCTAAATATTAGGATTAATAACATTGGAGCTGCGGGCGCGGCCTCCCTGATGCAACTACCTAATCTGAAAATCCTAGATATTAGGGAGAATAACATTGGACTTTTGGGTAGATTCTTCCTGGCACAACTTCGTAATCTGACAATCCTACGTGTTTGGTTTAATCGCATTGGAGATGATGGCATAAATGTGCTCCGGAAATCTCTTCCCAACACAAAGATAGAGTTTTGATATCACTTGAGAAAATGGACTTGGTTGGAAAGAGAGGCAGCTGGATCCCCCCCAGAAATTGTTCCAATTTCTTCGGGATAAGCTATTCTGGGCGACGGGCTGGGCCTAACGTTCCATTGGAGCCACCTTATTAGGAGGGTTATCTTCTTCCAAACAACTTCTCAATATCACTCAACTTCAACGCCACCTGGGTTGGGCGTCCATGATTACATTGGCCAGAATAGGGGATCCTCTCCATTTGACGGAGCAAATCATTCATTTCAGGAATACTCATCTTTTTTCCCGCTCGCACGCTTCCATGGCAGGCCATAAGAGAACATACTTCATGAATTTTTTCGGTTAGTTTAAAAGAAGCCCCAAGCTCCACGAACTCCTCTGCCAAGTCTTTAACCAACAGTCGAATGTCCGAATGCCCCAAGAGAGTCGGAACCTCTCGGATCGCAATAGAACGGTCACCAAATTCATCGAAAACAAGCCCTAGCTTTTCTAAATCTTCCCCATGTTGCCTTAATAGACAGATCTCAGAGTCTGTCACTTCCACAATTTCTGGAATTAATAAAAGCTGCCGACTAATGCCCGTGGTCTCTAAGCCCTTTTTAAGACGCTCGTATACGAGTCTTTCATGGGCCGCATGCTGATCTACAATCACCAGTCCATCTTTTGTTTGCGCAATAATGTAAGTTTCATGAAGTTGTGCACAGGCAGCTCCTAAGGGGAAATTTTCCAGAGGTTTATCCTCTTCCGCAACCAAGGTACGTGCAAAAGGTTCTGCTAAAACTTCTCCTGATTCTTGAGCAAAAAAACTAGGAGAAAAGGGGCGAGCGGTCGCAGAAAAGGATCCCAAAGACCGTTGTTTCTGAAAAGAAGGAGGTGCCATGGCCTCAAGCGCTTGATGGGCGGCGGAGGTGGAGGTCCGATAGGTCATGCCAGACAGAGTCCCTTTCAAGACGCTGACAATAAATCCTCGAACAAAGCCAGAATCCTGAAAGCGCACCTCGGTTTTCGCCGGATGCACGTTCACATCTACAAATCGGCTTGGCACCTCTAGAAATAATGTCAGAAGAGGATGCCGATCATGGGCTAAGAAGTCTTGATAGGCAGCCCGCACAGCTCCTGCCAAGATCTTATCGCGCACTGGACGCCCATTAATAAACAAAAACTGCAATTGAGGATTAGATCGATTGAGCGTTGGGAGACCGATGAATCCTGTCATCTTAAACCCCTCCCGTTCTGCATCCACAGGGAGCGCGTTCTCAAAAAAATCAGATCCCATAATTTCCGATAGCCTTTTCAGTTGACCCTCTGGAGTATCTGCAACTGCCTCCAATGAAACGAGGGTCTTTTGATCCGTTTTAAGAATAAACGTAATGTGTCCATAAGCCATGGCCAAGCGCTGAACAATTTCCACAACATGAGCTGTTTCTGTGGCTGGTGTTTTTAAAAATTTTAATCGAGCAGGGATTGCGAAAAATAAATCTCTGACCTCTATTTTGGTGCCAAGAGGAGAGGGTGTTGGTTCAAGAGAACTTAAAACACCCCCTTCAACAGATATTTTCCATCCCTCGGAAGAGGCAGATGTTCGGCTTGTTAATGTAAGACGACTCACGGCACCAATGGAGGGTAACGCTTCTCCCCGAAATCCAAGGCTTGCGATATTAAATAAATCTTCATCGGGTAACTTAGAGGTTGCATGACGTTCCAAAGCCAAGGCCATTTCATCGCTTGGAATACCCCGCCCATTATCCATAATCGAGATGAGAGAGCGTCCACCTTCCCTGAGCATAATTTCGATATGAGTTGCGCCCGCATCAATAGAATTTTCCACCAACTCTTTTACCGCAGAAGCGGGTCTTTCAACCACTTCACCCGCAGCAATTTGGTTAATGAGGTTAGAGGGAAGACGCCGGATAGAAGCCATTAGCTTCCCCGATTTTCTTGCAAGATGTCGTGGAGATATTTTTTGGCTAGAATTTTCCCTGATTCAACAGCTGGCTGATTAAAAGGATCAATTTCATAGAGATCCGCCATAAAAATTGTTTCCAACATAAAGTGCATCATCAGCGCGCCCATAAAATCTGGGGTCAGCTCTGGCACTTCCAAAACACGGGTGGGACAATGATTTTTAATGAGCGTGTCAATGGTGGCCTGCTGCTCTGCTTCCATCAGGTCTCCCATGGACGCATCCCCTAAAAATCTTAGGTCTGGGTAATTTGCCACAAGTTCGGGAAGAACTTTCAGGCCCTGTCCTTGAAACTTAGATTTAATAACGGTGAACATTTTGTCCCGAGGACCATCTAAATAAAGCTGTAATTGGCTATGCTGATCCACCGTTCCCCAAGATAGAATGGGTGTTGTCCCATACCCTTTTTTTCCAAGACTTTCCGCCCACAACTGACGATACCAAAAAACGAAAGGATGCAAACGATCAGCATAGGGCATTAGAACAGAAAGGGTTTTATTTTCTTTTGCCAAGGAGAAGGAAAGAGCCGCCCCCACCGCTGCATCGATCTTAGTCACATCATCCGTTGTAAGGAGACGGTCAAAAACCCTGGCAGCGCCTTCTCGAACAGCAACAGGATCCATTCCGGCCACCATAAACGGAAGGAACCCTACCAGAGACAGGACTGAAAACCGTCCTCCAATTTTGGGGTCATGATCAATGAGGGGGATATGAAACTGATCCGCAAGTTTTTTTAAAGATGATTCCTTGGACTCTGTAATCACCACAAAATGGTCTCGAGGGGCATTGGGTCCTAGCTCTTTTGTCCATTTCTTAACACAAACCATAAACTGCAGTAAGGTCTCCATGGTTTCTCCGGATTTGGAAATAACGATGAAGGCCGTGGTCTGGGGATCAATCTTTTCAAAAAGCTCCCCAAAAGTTTGAGGATCAATATTCTCCATGAAATGAAGTTTGGGATAAGCTTTTGGGATAAGCGCACAAAGAGCCTGTCCCCCTAAACTTGATCCACCAGTTCCTAGGATGATAACATCAGAAAAATCATCCTGCATGCGTAGCACGAGATCTTTCACATCATGAAGATCTTTCCGCAAATAGGGAAGCCTTAGAAACGGAAGCGTTTCCTCTTCATACGCCTTTCTTAAAGAATGGAGAGTTTTTTCAAGTTTTCCAACAAGGGGCTTCAAAAAATCTGGATCAACGCCATGCCCTTTAATCCGTTCATTCAAACATCCAGAAATATCTTGATGGAAGTACATGATTACTCCTTATTTTCTATCACGGGTGAAGTTTTTTCTTTTTCCAGCCGTTCTTGTTCTGCGAGCGAGTCTAGGATTTTACCTTTTTTAGGGGTTTTCCAGAAAGAAATAGTGCGCTTCAATTTATCCTCAAAAGTCGGCTCTTTATACGACTCTGAGTCCACCACATAGCGAATGTTGTCGCCCTCAAGAGGCCGAACCGGAAGGTTCTTCACAAGGGCCTTCTCTCCCTCATGAGAATCTGCCCGAACCTGAGCTTCTTTTGTATTTACAGAAAGCACAAGGCTTTTGATCTTTTCCGATGCACCATGTGTCTGAGGCCTTTTAATGCCCAGTCGAGGGGTTCCTAAAGAAGAGTGGTCAGGTATTTCCAAGGGTTCATGACGGACCGTATCATATTCATTTGGTCCCACCTTTTCAAAACCCATATACCGATTAACGGAAGAACACCCCCCCAAGAGGGCTCCAATAAGAATCAAAAAAAATAATTTCATATACTGCATTTTAATCGACCGATTGATCAAAAACCGACTTATCGTCCAATCCGAATACTGGTCCATGCCCGAGTTAAAGCACGCTCATACGCTGAAGGCAAGACCTCATGGAGACGGAAGTCATTAAATACATCACTTCCTGGGTAAATAAAAGGATTATCTCTTAGTTCCTTTGGCAAAAGCTTAAGTGCTGCCGCATTGGCCATGGGGACCAAGGTATATTCTATGTTTTTCGCTGCCACATCGGCCCGCATCATAAAGTTTAAAAACCTGTGAGCATTATGGGGATGCGGCGCTTTCTTGGGAATCGCTAACAAGTCACACCAAATTCCTGAGTACTCTTTTGGAACAACATATCCTATTTTGTAGGGCTTCTTGGCCTCTTTTGCCGCCTGCTGAGCTTTCATGGCATCCCCCGACCATGTTTGCACAAAGGCCGCATCCCCATTGACTAAATCCCCAATCATGCGGCCCACATTTGAAGAAAATGCCTTCACATAAGGGCGGATTCTTCTGACAATGTCTTTGGCTATTTTAATCTGACTTTCGTCCTTATAATTGGGCTTGATGCCTTTATAATGAAGCGCCGCCTCAAAAAGATCTTGAGGATAATCCAACAATAGAACGCCATAGGGGACTAGTTTTTTGATATATTTTTCATCAAAAATCATCGCCAAGCTATCAAGGGGTACTTTTTCATCGCCAAAAACTTTTTTGATGATGGATTCGTTATAGGCAAACCCTGTGGTTCCCCAAATAAAAGGCATTCCAAATCGATTATCAGGATCTACTTGATCCAAAAGCTTCAGCAACTTCTGATTCAAATTTTTCCAATTAGTTAACAGGTTCTTATCAAGGGGTTCATAGACCTTCATCTGCACCTGACGGCCAAAGTAGGGAGCGGCTGACGGCATCACCAGGTCATAGCCACATTTACCGGTCAGAAGTTTGGCTTCCAAGACCTCGTCGCTGTCATAGTAATCCAGTTTAACCTTAATGCCCGTTTCTTTTTCAAACTGTCGGATAATCCGTTCATCGATCTGCCCTACCCAGGTATAGATAAGAAGGGTATTATCAGAGGCAGGAGAACCTGCTTGAACCGCGCAAAAAAAGCACAAATAGAGAAAAAATTGTTTTAAAAAGTTTGTCATATCCCCAATTTTTATAAAAGTTTATCTGGGGTTCACCATACCCTTATCCCAAAGATGCTGCAATATTTTTGTGAGGGGGGGCTTGCCACCCGAGAGTTTTTTAATAACAGGAAAAAATCCCGTCTTTGCGGGGAAGCTCGAAGAGCTGACGTGACAACCCAGCTTCTAAATCTTGCTGCTTCTCTTAAAGATAGCTGGATCACCACGAAAATTCTTCCAAATTTTCTCGTGAAGACGACCGATTAAAGAGTTCTTTCTCCCTCAAACTAATTTATATCGGGGGGTGAGGAGATGTCCTCTTTTATATTTTATAAAGTTATGGTAGAAAATAAGTATTATGCATCCTCAAACAAGAAGAATCTTAAAAGCCGCGAATAAAAACGCACCCGCTCCCCAAAAGCGCCTTATGGCGATTGGGGGATGGATTGCGGTGGTTTTTTTATTAGTTGGTGGAATCTATTTTATTTTTTCTTACTAGCGATAGTCTCTGCTATTTTTCTCCGAACTTCTGCTAATCTTTGAGAAACATCTGGTTTTGTTTGTTGACTCTTATCAAATTCTTCATGTCTTTTAGCCGCCTCTAAAGTATATTGGTTTCTTTGTTCTTGAGCCGCAGCCTCTTTCTCCTTTCTCAAAGAGTCTTGAGCCTGTTTTTCTTGCTCTAGCCGAGCCATCTCCGTGTCAAAAACTTCTCTACCTTTTTCAAGTCCCTGTTTAAGGTTTTCGTATCTTCCTTGAAGATCTGCATAGTCTTTATTTATTCCTAACAATTTTTCTTTTGCCGCGTCCCTTTCTGCGAGCGCCTGCCGCCCCATGGTTCCTGCGGCTTCAAGAGTCCCTCTAAGTTCATCATTTTCGTTGTTCAATTTTTTCGCTACAAGGAAAGCCGTGCCCAAAATATCTTTTTGTTTCGTATGAGCTTTTTCCAGACTATCAAGAGCTTTACGTTGTTCGATGATTCTCTTCTGTTGGGCAGAAAATTGCCCCTGAGCCTTTGCCACAGAAAGCTTGAGATTATCAACAAGTTTCTGTTTTTCACTCAAAACTCTTTCAAATTCTTCCGCCGTTTGACCTGACTGAAGTTTAGAATTTCGTAGTTCTTCTACTTCTTTGAGTTGAGACTGAAGCGTCCTCTTTTGATCTCTTAGACCTGCCTCTAGTCTTTCTCTTTCTGCTTCAATGGCTTTCATTGTTGCTGCCTGCTTGTCAAGGTCAGACTTCTTTTTGCTGAGCGCCAGTTTTTGGAGAGCAACGATATCATTCACCCGCTTCTTTTCGGCAGCCTCCTCTTTTAGTAAAGCTTCCAATTCTTTTATTCTAGCTTCTAATTTCCTTGTATCCACATATCCAGTTGCTGAATAGAAACGTTTAATGCCTTCTTCCACCTTTTTTGCGTTTTGGAGAGTTTCTGCTTGTTGTGCTTGAGCTCTCTGGAGCTCTTCTATCTGAGCCTGGTCTTTCTGTGAGTCTTTTTGTAGCGCGTTTAATTGATCTGCTTGTCGATCAAGAGTCGCCTTTTGCGTCTCCATTTCTCTTTTTTGGTTTTCTATCTCTAAAAGAACGGCTCCAATTCTCTGGGCAGGAGTTTTAGAACCTGCTAAAGATGCTAATTCATTCCCGTCAAGGCTAATCCCCAATGCCTTCTCAAGTGCTTTCACTGCCGTATGAGCCTCTGCCTCTAAGGCTTCTGCTTTTTGTTTGTGTTGTGCGGCTTCTCGTTCCGCCCGTTGAGCCCGTGCTTCAAGAGCTGAGAGATCCCGCGCTTCATCCGTGCTCCGCACAACAGTTTTCTGAGCTTGTTGTTCAAGTAGGGTAGCTGTCTCTGCCTCTTTCTGTGCCTTCAATTTTTCGTTTTCTGCTGCTTTTTCTAAGCTCGCAATTTGTGCTCTTAACTCAGCTTCTGTTTTCTGAGCTTTTTCAAGGCCTGCCTGAAGAGCTGCAATGGATTGTACGTTTACAGTCTCAAGCTGTTTCACCTGAGACGAAAGCGTCCTAATTTCTCTGTTTGCCGTGGATTTTGCACCTTCATTAGGCCCCTTCGCCTGAGCCACTTGAGTCCCAAGGATATCAATGTTTTGTTCCAAACCTTCAACGTTCGTTTCATAGGTCTGAGCATGGCCGAGCGTTACCCTTACTTGATCACATCCAACGCCCGCACACGTATGGCCTGTTTTATCGACGATTTCTGCTTGAAGAGCACGCCCCTCTCTTTGGAGCTCTGCAAACCTTGTCTTTAAGGAATCCAGAGAATCTTTAACTTTCAGGGTCTTACCTTTTTTTCCTGTCCGTGCTTTTTCATAGGCAGCTTCCGTTACTTGATGGGAAGCGCGTCCCTCCAAAGAATTAACAAGAACGTCTCCTTCCCTTCTAAGCGCCTGTATTTTTTCTGCCAGATCTGCATTTTCTGCCTGCAGACCTGTTAGATAAGCGTGAAGCTGGTCGACAACTCTCTCTGACAAGTGGGATCTGTCTTCTTGTAGGTGACGCTCTAGCTCTTCTTTCAAAAACTCATTTTGGCCCTCCAAAGAATCGACATATCTTTTTTCCAATCCTTGAATATGCTCATCAAGATCTCTTTTAAGTTTTTTAAGGCGTGCCAAGCAGACCTCTTTCCCATTGCATTGATACCCTTCCAGTTGTTTCCAATGCTCATACATTTCTTCCATATGGCTCTTAGTTTTCTCGTAAACACCCTCTAGTCTTGCTTGCGCCGTTCCTATTTCTCGGGTTCCTCCGTTCCATTGAACGGGTTTCACAGGCTTGAGAGAGCGGGCAACAGGGCTTGTGATCACTCGATGAGGACCTGCTGGTTCAGAAAATCCCTGATCGTTGTTTTCTTCAACACGAATAACCGATGGTTGGATTGATCGAGGAATTGAGATAGCTTCCTGAGGGGAAGGCGAGGAAGGACGGAAAGAGGAGGTTTGAGTCGTTGGGTGAGAAATAGTTCCTTTTTTGACCGCCGCATCAACGAATATGCGTCTATGGGCGTTTTCCCCGGAAACTTCACCTCCTTCCTTTTTCCTCCATCCAACATATCGTCTGGAACAGTACTGTGTTACTGCTGGTAAATCATAATCTGAAATACCTCGGCTTTTAGGATCGAGTCTTCTTTCTTCCCTTTCATCCCAAAGTTTTTGGCAAGAGGTTTCTCCCTTATCAAGATACTCAAGGACTATGGCTCCACGCTTTTCTTTATATTGCCTTACAGGGTCAAAATCCGACGTCTGTCCAGAACTCGGCACGAGCGCCACAAACATACAAGAAAAAGTAATTAAAAAACGACGCATGACCCCCCGGTCTTTTTTCAGGGAAAAGATCCCTTTTTTGGACAAAATCCTTAAGTAAAATTCTATCTTATATGGAAAATTCTCACAAGGATTTTCGCGCTGGAATCTCATGAAAAAATGGACACGGTTTTTGTGGCGACCCAGCTTTTTCCTTAACCCTGAGAATGTTTCGGGTATAAAAAGCAACAGAAGAAGCTGGATCGCCACGGGGCTTACGCCCCTCGTGAAGACGGGTTTTTTTATGAGGAGGCACAAGGTGCTGAAAAATTTCGTGACCGCTTCAAAAAATTGAGTCTCTGAATGACCCCTTCCTTCGAAAAATGAAAAGGCTCAGAAGTACTTAAAAGCAGCGCTTTCTCATAAGCCTCAATGGCCTGTTCTTTTTTGTTTTCTTTATCATAGGAAACCCCTTGATTGAAATAAAAGTCTGAAGAAGGAGCCTTTTCCTTTTCATCCGAAGAATGGCCTTCCTTAACTTCGATAAAAATATCGGGGGAGGGCTCTTCTTCTAAAATAGGCTCTAAAGGGGGCCCATTCAAAGAGGCATCGGAAAATTCTGGCTCTTTATCTTCTCCAATGGAGGAGGAGGGGATAGAACTCATTTCTATATGTGATTCTGGTTCAGAAGAAGGAACATCTTTTACATAAATCCAAACCCCAAAACCAATCAGAAAGAAGGCCCCTATTGCCCCTGCCAAAAAGCCATATTTTTTCAACTCAATTTTAGACATAATTTTTATCATGCAAAATCACGCCGCCCCTGATTCAGTGGAGTCATGCATGGACTACGCGCATATATGGCCATCAGGTTGCTGCGCGTTACCCACACGACCATATCATCAAAATAGTCCTCTTTCAGGGAAGAGAAGGCACGCTGAGTGAAGCTGAGGTTCGAGGCTGCATTTTGCTCTTCGTCTTTGCCTTTTGGGGAAATTTCGGTGAGTTTTCTGATGTTACCAGCCGTCCCCTGATAAGCCCCATATCCATTTTCTCCGTGACTCACGAGGACCACCACCACAGGATCTGTTTCTGACCCGCGTAGAAAAGGTGTGTGAGTTGAGGAAAGTTTTTCAAAAAGTTGGATTGGAAAGAAATTTTGTGCTGTGCAAAAGGAACCCTGAATATCTTTGATGTGGTTTGAAGGCGTGCCCCCCGCATAGGTGAAATATCGCTTGAATCCATCTTGGGCGTAAGATTCTGGAAGACCCAAAGTTTTAAAGGGAAGGATGCCAATCATGTCTGAGGGATTGGGGGCAGCTTCTCGTGCCACCCCAAAATTTTCGGGAGAAGCAAAAGGATCGGAGGGCAAAGGAAGGTAGCCATTTTGAAGGACAAAACCCCCAAGACTTTGGAGAATTTTTTCTTGTTTTTCTTTTGTCTCATGCGTTCTTTGGTACCGTAAGTATTGCAGAAAAGAAGGGATGCCAAAGCTTAGAACAATACCCATCACGACGAGGCAAAGAGCCACTTCCGTGAGGGAAAAACCTTCGTCGTTGTGATAAATTCTAAACCCGAACATACACCACACAGCTAGCCTGAGTATTGTCCCCATTAAAGTCTCCATTTCTCACACAAGATCCAGACGGCACATCGAGACCATCCCCAGCTTGAGCGGATCCTGAGAGGGGGACTGCACTATCCATTTTTTGGCAAATTGTGCGAGCTTGTGTAGGGGTTAACAACGCCCCTTGACCACTCCTGCCATGTGGTTTTCCAAGAATAAGCCAGAGTCCTAGCCGATCTGGTGTTGGGTTATTTTGAACCGTCACTACACCTCCAATCTTTTCGGATGGCACACCGGTTCCCACATCTTGAATCAGATTAGCAGCCGCCAAATGCTGCCAGAAATTTCCAGCTTCAGAACCCGGATCCAACCCTTCGCCCTCCACAATCCCATTCCCATCTCCATTCCGAAGGTCACGCCGGATATAGTGAGAAGCCCCTGAAAAATCGCCTGGGAGCGCCCCATACCTTTCTTGAAACAAATGAATAGCCACCCGATACCCCTCCAGATTCTGCACCGTTGCATTGATTTTGGCGGAGGCAATCAACTCCTGACCCTTCAGAACTCCTCCGATAATGAGACCGATGAGCACCAAGGCAATGGCCACCTCTACTAAACTAAAGCCGTCATTATTTTTTATATTTTTTTTCATCATGTTAATCCTTTCTATCATCGATTCACCACCATTTGAAGAGGGCGTGGATCGCTTGTAAATTTTTCATAAACCCGTTTATCGGCCCCATCCGGCGTTGGATCCTCCAAGATGGTAGCGCGGAGAAAAATTACGAGTTCCGTCACCACCCGATGCTGATGTTTGGCAGAAGTAAAGAAGCTGAAAAAACTCTCCGACGTGCCTGGAAGTCCTGCAGTTCCAGATTCTGCTCCTTCCACCATGAGACCTCCAAGAATGGCCATATTTCCAGATTTGATTCGTAGAATAGAATCAATTTCTCGCACGGCTACAACAGGGTAATCAGACCGTACTCTCTTAGAAGGTAACGTGAGAGATTGATTCAAAATCTCTACGGCCGGATCCTGCTTTACATCAATCAATCGAGAGATGGTAGGTCTCAGGTTTAAAATAATTTCTTGGGTATTTTCATCAATCGAGGGCTGTACATTCATAACAAATCCAATGGGGATACTTTGAGGTGTGCTGGACACAGAGACAACGGAGCCATAATTAGTAGCATCTGCATTCAAAAATTGCCGATCCCCAGTCACTGTAAAAAATACAAAGTTTTCCGCAACCTTTAGCAACGCTGTTTGATTATTTAAGACCGTCAACCGTGGACTAGAAAGCGTTCTGACTGTTCCAAAGGATTCCATAAAATTCAAAATGGCAGAAAGGGAATTGCCTCTAACACCCAAACTGATAACCCTATCCGTTTCTGGGGTAGTAATAAGAGAGGATGTTTTTTGAGCGAGTGTTCCAAACAAAGCGGATCCTTCAAAATCTCCTGTGAAAGGGGTATTATCGGCCCCATAGGTGCCCAACCCATATCGACCGATGCGCTGCCAATCAATCCCACTTCTATACTCTTCCTTAAGCGTCACCTCCACAACTTTGGCTTCAATTAAAATCTGGGTAGATGTCTGTTTCTTAAGTCTCTTTAGAAAGAAATCGATATTTTTGTGTTGTTTATTCGTTGCATAAATGGAGACCAATCCTGCTTGTCGATGAATGGCAAAAGAAGGGCGCTGCTTTGTAATCACTTTCCTATTTTCTTCTGTTTTAACTTTTGGATCCTCTGGGGATTCTCGACTGAGATGTTTGGAAAGGGGAAGAATTTTCTTCTCTTCAATAATTTTAGTGTCTTCCTCTTTGAGGTGGGTGTTACGAGACAAGTTTAAGATATTCTCAATGCTTTTTTCCAATTCTGACCAAAAGTCGATATCTGTTTCCCCAGAAATAGTGCTGGAAGAACCATTGGCATCAGAGGTTGTCGTCTTCGAAAAAATATTGCTGTTGATGGAAACGGAGTTCTTCGTTTTTCGAGAGAGATTTAGAAATTGAACATTATAGGTTTTAAGATACGGTAGATCCCGCTCCACCCGCAACAACTGATTTGCAAAGGTGAATCGGAGGTTTGTCATCTCGCAAATATTCGTGACGATTTCCAGAAAAGGACGAGACGTTGCTTGATAGTAAAGGCTACCTTCAATATCCTTATCTAGGATCACATTAATTTTTGCCTGTTTGCAAAGTTGAATTAAAACATCCCTAAGATCTGCTGAGTCTTCTATTTTTAGAGAAACCCTCTTTTGAAGTTCTAGAGGAACTTCAGGGACTTCCAAAACAAGAGGTGGTGGAATGGGTGGTTCATAGGAGGCAGGAATGGGAATCGTCAGAAGGTTTTCAACGGTTTTTTTCGGAAGATTTGTTGCAAGATCTCTACCAAAACACCCCCCAAGAATAAGAAACATAAGACATGTTATTAATTTGTTCATGAAAACTCCAAGCTTGGGGTGGATTATACAGAGCCTCTTCATTTTTTTGTAGACCGAAAAAAATTAAATTTCTTCAAACCCAATCCCGCGATATACTGAGCCTATGACAAACATAAAATCCATTTCCGTTTATTGCAGTTCCTCTTGCCAAATAGACAAAAAATATCATGAACCCACCCGCCAATTAGGTACACTTCTGGCTCATAAGGGATTTCACCTTGTCTATGGGGGAGGGGACACAGGACTCATGGGGAGTGTCTCCAACTCTTTTATAGATGCTGGTGGAAAATCTTTGGGAATCACGACAGATTATCTGGAAA
Organism: uncultured Holosporaceae bacterium; assembly: GCA_964515175.1. Taxonomy (GTDB): domain Bacteria; phylum Pseudomonadota; class Alphaproteobacteria; order UBA7879; family UBA5542; genus CAIWGV01. The sequence continues at coordinate 12,777 of CAZEUR010000010.1, forward strand.
AATTTGAAGGAACAAATCCCCGCGTTAAAAACACAAAAATTGTGAAAACCATGGAGGAACGCATCAATCTTCTCTTTCAAAATGGGGATGCTTTTATTGTTTTGCCAGGCGGGTTTGGGACCTTAGAAGAACTCTTTTCGGTACTCGCTCCAAAACAAATTGGCCTTCACAAAAAACCTATCGTCATTGCAAATTTCTTTGGATATTGGGATCCTCTTAAGAAGTTAATTGATCATACCATTGAGAAAGGATTTGCGTCTGAACAGGATAATAGTCTGTATGTATTTGTGAATAAAGTAGAAGACGTCATTCCAACTCTTCTTTCTTTTCCTCCCTCTTCAGGACAGGCGCCTCTAGAGAAATGGTGCACAGATTAGGAAATATTTTCCTTCTTCGCCGCTCTTATGCTGAAAGGGATGGAAGCTGCATACAAAACACCTCCCAGTGTAAGAGTTGCCCAAGGGAATGCAATGACGCTCGCGGCTCCAAGACCAACACCCATAAAGATCGGCAAAATCCATACCTTGGGAACGCGGCCATTTTTGAGCGCAAAAGTGGGAATACGACTGATCAAAAGGCACGAAACAACCCCCATCCAAACCCCGTAAGAAATCGGGAGGACATAATGGGTGTCTTCCAACTGAAACTGCATCATCATAGGCATAAGAACGAGCAAAGCTCCAAAAGGTGCAGAAACACCCGTAAAGAAGTTCGATTTTATAGGGCTATCTAAAAGTGTATTAAACCGTGCAAGGCGCAGCACCATACAAAGGGTGTAAAATAATACAAAGGTCCATCCAAAACGACCCAGATCTTTTAAAGCATAAAGATAAATTACAAGCCCTGGAACGATTCCAAAATTACAAAAATCAGCAAAAGAATCGAGTTCTGCACCAAACTTGCTGGTACTTCCTAAAAGACGGGCGATACGCCCATCCATACCATCAAGAACTATGGACACAAAAATTAGAATAACTGCAATCTCCCAGCGGCTTTCAAGCGCAAACCGAATAGAAGTAAGCCCTGCACACAGAGCTGTCAGTGTTAAAAGATTTGGAATAAATTTTTGGAAAGGGAGCCCCGTTAGTTTCGGTTTCAGACGAACAGAAGAAAGTCTTTTTTTCTTTCGAAGAGGCATTATCGAATTTTTCCTTTGCGGAGCTTTTCTTTGGAATGGAGATCTGCCAACACTGTCTCTCCCGCAACCGTCTTTTGACCTTCAATCACCAGAGGTTCCGCGCCCTTTGGTAAAAACACATCCACACGGCTTCCGAAACGAATGAGGCCAAAGCGCTCTCCGGCTTTGACAGATTGACCCTCTTTAATATCGCAGCGGATACGGCGAGCTATCAATCCCGCAATCTGGATAAACCCTATCTTTTGTTTTTCTTTGGTTTCCACAACAAACAGCTGTCGTTCATTATATTCGCTGGATTTTTCTAGGGAAGCATTCAGAAACTTTCCTTTGTGATAGTAAATGGTTTTCACAACTCCATCGATGGGGATTCGATTCACATGCACATTAAACACATCCATGAAAATACTAATACGGGTTCTTTTTTCCAATCCCAATTTCATTTCTTTAGGGGGAATAACTTCCGTAATCAACTGAACAATTCCGTCAGCAGGACTAATAATAAGGCCTTCTCGGACAGGCGTTACACGCTCTGGATTGCGGAAAAAATAAAGGCACCAGACCGTTAAAATAAGTCCAATCCATCCAAAAAAGGAAGAGATCATCCACAAAATAAGGGCAATGACCCCAAAAATGCCGGCAAAAAAGTAGCCCTCCTTATGGATGGGTGTACGAAATAGTTGAAACACTTGTCAATTCCTGTATTTATATAATCCTCTTACTTTATAGACCCACAAAGTCTTTTTTGTAAAGTTTTTAATATATGACCGCTTACTCCCTAAAGTAATTTACCAGAGACACAACAAAGACTGAACCTTGCGAAAGGATTCCGTTTACAAAATTATTAAAAATATTTTTGTAAATAAAATATTTAAAAAAATATTGAAAAATAATAATTACTATGTATAGTAACAGAACATTTTTATAACTTTCGGATATTTATATGAATAATTACTTATATTTTATTTGTTTTTTTATTTGTTTTTTTATTAATTGTTCCAAATCAGTTTGTGTAGAATCATTCTCGGACAGCCATTCATCTCCTGGATCTTCGCCGAGACGCCCTGCTTTCTTTCCAAGAAACACAAGCCCAATCGAAAAATCTCTCCCCATGGATGTGGTAAAAGATTCTCCCAGAAATCCAGCCAAAGCACGAGCTTTATTTGGGGGTCAAGAGAGCCAAGAGAGCATTGATGTTGATTTATTAGAGCTTGAGGTTGTTGATGATGGGGCTCCGAGAGCAATGCAAATCCAACCCGATGAACTATCAAAATTTCTGGTGCCAATTGTATCAAAGCGTGGCATCAAAAGAGGAGGAGATAAGCTAGAAAGCTGTTCAAAAAGATTCTTTTCAGACAAAGGAGATGTAATAGGAATATTACATAAGCCTAAAAAGGCTTGGACCTATACTATGGCTCGATCCATAAGCACTTCTCCAACAAGGGCACCTCTACCAAAACTTCAATGCCATTTTACGCCTTAAATCCTCACGGACAAAAAACGACGGGAAGAAACAATACCGCTTAAGTAGGATCTTGACATCAGCTCTATAGGTAAATTGAAGATGTCTTCGTGTTCCTCTCTCTATCTATTTGTTTAATCTAAAAGTAATATATATAGATGGTTTTATAACTTATCATAAAAAATATATTTTAATTTTTCACATCTATGATTAAAAAAACATTTGATTTATTAAATTTATTTCTTTAAACATCTTATCAATTGAATAATTTTAAAAAATTTAATAATTAGGATGTAACATGATGAATATAATTTTTTCTTTCTTTTGTTTTTTATTAATATCTATATCTTTTAATTCAAACTCTTCTTGTGGGAATATTGAAACACCAAACAGACAACATTCTCTAGTACGCCTGGTTTTATGTCAGGGACGAGAAGGTTTGGGAAAAAAACCCACTTCAGTCCCCAGAGAGTTGCGTTACGGAAAACCCAGCGCAGAGGATTTGAAATCCCATCCTCTAGCCCGTAGGGTTTTATCTCCGATAGACCTCGATATAGATGGTGTTTTAGCAAGACAGTTTTCTCAAATATCTCTAGGGAGACAAGTTGGTTCTAAAAGAAAGAAAATGCCACTGCAAAGCGCATCCAAACGACGTTCTCCAGAATTTCCGGAAATTAAAGAATCCCTCTAAGGATTTCCATGGGGATTGTTCCCCCCACCCAAGCATGATACAAGTAGACATCAAGGTGGGGGGACTTCATGAACCGTTTTATGTATTTTTTAATCTCTTTTATTTTTATGTTCGGTCTTGCCTCAGCCTATTTACCTGGCACTGAAGATGTTCCCTTGATGAAAGGGCTTGAACTTGTGGAAGATCCCATCATCTTCGATAACTTAGAAGGACGCCTTGTAACACTTCATGCTCAAGGTGAAATTTCGGAAAAGGAAGTTTCTCAGTTTTATGCCGGGACACTCCCCAATTTGGGATGGAAAAAAAAGGCGGATTCCTTTTATGTTCGAGATAAGGAAAGTTTGAAAATTTCTTTTGCATATTCTGAAAATAGAAAGATCCTTGTTATCTTTGAAATAGCTCCTATTTCTTAAGATTTGCCTTTTGGCACGGAGGGCTTTATAAAAGAGCCATGACGAGCACACCAGAAAAGAGCTACAAGGATACAATTTTTTTGCCCCAAACATCTTTTGGGATGCGCGCCAATTTAAATGAGCTCGAAACTAATCTTCTCAAATTTTGGAAAGAAATTGATCTTTATGGAAAATTAAAAGAAGCCTCTCAAGGCGACACGCCCTTCATCCTTCATGATGGGCCTCCCTACGCCAATGGCCATCTCCACATAGGGCATGCCCTCAATAAAACTCTCAAAGATATGGTGATGAAATACAAAAGGATGAGTGGACAGCATGTTCCCTTCATTCCAGGCTGGGATTGTCACGGACTCCCCATCGAATGGAAGGTGGAAGAGCATTACCGAGCCAAAAAAATGGATAAGGATAAAGTACCTATCCTGGAATTTCGACAAGAATGTCGGGACTTTGCTCAAAAATGGGTAAATGTCCAAACTCAAGAATTTCAGCAATTGGGTATCGTCGGGGATTGGACCCACCCTTATCTCACAATGGATTTTGAGTCGGAAGCCTGTACCGTAGCAGAGCTTCACAAAGTTCTGATGAATGGAAGTTTGTACCGAGGTCTTAAGCCTGTTCAGTGGTCCGTGGTGGAAAAAACGGCTTTAGCCGAAGCGGAAGTGGAGTACCACGAGAAAACCTCTAATTCGATTTATGTGTTGTTTCCCATAAATTCTGCAGATCCAAAATTCAAAAATGTGCACGCCATCATCTGGACTACGACGCCGTGGAGTTTACCCTCCAATCGGGCTATTGCTTATAACTTTGATCTTGACTATGTGATCTTTGAAGCGAAGGGGTATCCGCCTCTTCTCTGTGCAAAACCGCTGCTCAACAAAGTCGTTGAAGCGGCTTCTTTAGAGGATGTAAAGATTCTCTTTTCCTGTGCTGGCACAGAGCTGCAACATCTCGTAGCCCAACATCCTTGGCATGATGCCGGGTATGATTTTTCGGTTCCTTTTTTGGCCGGGGACCACGTTACGACCGATCAAGGAACGGGCCTCGTTCATACAGCGCCTAGCCATGGGGTGGAGGATTTTGAACTAGGTAAGCAGCACAATCTAGAAGTCCCAGAACTTGTGGGAGAAGATGGTGTTTATAGAGAGGATATGCCCCTCTTCGGAGGACTCCATGTATTTAAGGCTGACATGCCTATCATTCAAGCCTTAAAAGACCGAGGGTTTCTTCTGGCCCATACAACGATCAAGCACAGCTATCCCCATTCTTGGAGATCAAAAGCTCCTTTGATTTATAGGGCCACCTCCCAATGGTTTATTTCAATGGAAATAAACGATCTTCGGAAAAAGGCCTTGGCTAACATAGAAAAAGTCGAGTGGTATCCGGCCCAGGGAAAGAACCGGCTCAAAGCCATGGTGGAGAGTCGCCCTGATTGGTGTGTCTCCCGTCAACGGGCTTGGGGCGTCCCCATTGCGGTTTTTGTGTCTAAGAAAACGGGAGAACCTCTTCGGGATGAAGAGGTCAACAAAAGAATCACGGATGTTTTTAAAGCCCAAGGAACAGATGTCTGGTATTCCAAAAACCCTCAAGATTTTCTTGGCACAAAATATAATACGCATGATTACGAACAGGTGAGGGACACCTTAGATGTATGGTTTGAAAGTGGCACCGTCCATGCTTTGATGAAAGAGTTTCCCCTATCGGATTTATATCTAGAAGGATCAGACCAACACCGCGGATGGTTTCAATCTTCGCTTCTAGAATCCTGTGCGACCCGAGGAACAGCCCCCTATAAGGCTGTCATGACCCATGGGTTTGTGGTGGATGAACACGGTCGCAAGATGTCAAAATCCATTGGAAATACGGTAGATCTTCAAGAAACTCTAAAGAACCACGGAGCCGATATCTTACGTCTATGGATTGCGGGATCAGATTATTTTGATGACTTACGAATTGGAAAAGAAACCCTAAAACGGTATGAGGAAATGTATCGCAAAATCCGCAATACCTTTCGTTATTTGTTAGGAAATTTAGGAGGGTTTCAGGAATCTCAACAAGTCCCTTATGATAACTTACCCGACTTAGAGAAATGGGTTCTGCACCGATTAACAGAACTTGAAAAAACTATTCGGGACAAAATAGAAGTTTATGATTTCCATGATATCTTCACCTCTTTGTATAACTTCTGCGTGAATGATCTCTCTGCCTTTTACTTCGATATCCGGAAAGACACTTTGTACTGCGATGTTAGAAACGAAGAGAAGTGCCGAGCTGTTCTGACAGTTTTAGCTGCAGTCTTTGAAAGCCTCTGCAAATGGATGGCACCCATCCTGACTTTCACCATGGAAGAAGCCTGGCGCACACGGTTCCCGGACACTAGTGTTCATTTGCAACAACTGCCTCAGTTTCCCCAAAATTGGCACAATGCAGGCATTGGCGCTAAATGGGCCATCCTTCGAGATATTCGTCGCGTGGTAACGGGCGCTTTGGAACTAGAAAGATCGAACGGCAAAATTGGATCTAGCCTTCAAGGCCATGTAAAAGTATTCCTTCAAGATGAAGGATTCTTTGACCTTCTGAAAACCATTAATCTTCCAGAGATTATGATCACCTCTTCAGGCGAGGTGGTATGGGAAGAAATTCCAGAGGATTCTTTTCATTTGGTGGACGTTCCAAAAGTGGGTGTTCAGGTGAGTGTGGCGCCAGGTCAAAAATGTGTTCGGTGCTGGAGAATTTTGCCAGAAGTTAAAGAATTATGTGAGAGGTGTGATCATGCAGTGTCTGCTTACCGGTAAAGAAATGCCACCAAGAAGAATGGCGATTCCTTTGATTGTTTTTATTTTTTTTGTTGATCAACTCAGCAAATATTTCATCGTAACGCATGCATCCCATCTTCCCCTTACAATCACTTCATTTTTTGATCTTATTCTCACCTGGAACCGAGGCATCAGCTTTGGGATGTTGAACAATCATTCGGATCTTTCTTTTTGGCTTATCAATGGCACCGTTGTGGGGATTATTATGTATATCATCTATCTCCTTTCAAAAGAAACGAAGCTCTTAATGGCTATTTCTTTTGGGTGTATTTTGGGAGGGGCCTTGGGCAATCTAGCGGATCGTCTTTTCCGGGGTGGTGTTGTGGATTTCCTGGACTTTCATCTAGGTGATCTCCACTGGCCCGCTTTTAACGTGGCCGACAGCTTCGTGGTCTTAGGCGTTGGACTGTTTTTGCGGAATACCCTGTGGTGTGAGAGGAAGTAATAACATTATGACGCGGTAGCGTTACAAATACCAACCCCTGGCGGAAATGGCCGCCAAACGAGGTATGAAGAAAAGGCCAAGCAAGGTGAAGGGCCAGAGTCCTGCGTTAAGGATGTTGTAGGTTTGAAAAATCTCATGAAGATCTATCCCATGAATAAAGTAAAAAACACCAAGTTGGGAGAGAATTGCCACCAGAACCCACACCAACCCGAGGCCCCAAACACTTCCGCGAGAAAATCTTCGGCTTTCTTTTTTAAGAACCGAGATATGAACATAGTACAAAAATAGAAAGCTGAAGAACAGCGTAATCCACCCTTCTAAAGTTCCACGGGATCCAGGGGAGGGTATTATTTCTCGAAAACTGACAAACAAAACTCCAAAAAATGGGATGAAGAGTCGAGCCAGAATATTGAGGTTAAAAAACTTCCAGGATTGCGGATTTAGGTTTTTCATCATGTATCCCTTTAAAGTTGTGGGGTTTCGTCTATAATCTCATATTATGACCAAAACTAAAAGCCCGAAAAAAATTCTCCACACCCACAAGGTTCTCATTGACGACTCCATGGCGCCCCTCAAAAGACTTGATAAGGTTCTATCAGCTGCCCTTCCCCATCTATCTAGGAATCGTCTTAAGGCCCTCATTTTAGAAGGGTATGTGACGCTTGGTGGAAATTCCATCCAAGATCCAGATTTTAAAGTTGTGTTAAATCAAGAATTTTTGGTGGAAGAGCCAGCCCCTGAAGATGCTATCCCCAAAGGAGAAAACATTGCCTTAGATGTCGTCTATGAAGACGAGCACCTCTTGGTTATTAATAAACCCCCAGGACTTGTGGTGCATCCAGCCCCTGGCAACAGAGAAGGGACTTTGGTGAATGCGCTCATTGCGTACTGTGGGCATCAACTCTCGGGTATTGGCGGTGTTCGCCGTCCAGGTATCGTTCATCGTCTCGATAAAGACACCAGCGGTCTCATGGTGGTGGCAAAAACAGACGTCGCCCATCAAGGTTTATCGGCTCAATTTGCCAATCGAGAGCTGAGCCGAACGTATGAAGCTTTTGTCATGGGTATTTTAGATCCCGAAAAAGGAATTATTGATAAGAATATTGGGCGTAGTCTTAAAAATAGACAAAAAATGGCGACTTTTAAAGAAAGAGGGAAAGAGGCGATCACTCTTTATGAAACAAAAGAGACCTATGGAAAGACATTGGCGTCTCTTTTGGAATGCAAACTAAAAACAGGAAGAACCCATCAGATTCGGGTTCACCTGAGCGATCTAGGGCATCCCCTCATCGGAGATCCCATTTATGGAAAATCCCGACAAACCAATCCTCTCCTCAAAAGAATATCATCTGATGACATTTCATTTCGGTGGGAAAAAGGGCGTCAGGCCCTGCACGCTTCTGAACTTAGTTTTATTCATCCAATTACCTTTGAGAAAAAAAATTTTCGTGTAGAATTACCCCATGACTTAAAAGACTTAAAAAAGATCTTGGAGACTTTATGACAGATAGAAAGATTTTAGTAATTCAACCCTTGCCCGGCATCGGGGATCTTTTATGGTTTGATGCCCATATGCAAACGCTCGCAGAGAACACACCCACCAAACGCGTTTCCTTAATGACAAAAAAGCGAAGTGCGGCAAAAGAAATTTTTAAAAACAGTCCCTATGTGGAAGATATTTTTTGGGTGGATCCAAATGGAACTGTCACTCTTTGGAATCTTGTGAAAGAACTGCGAAAAAATGCCTTTACAGAAGTCTGGATTCTCCATACCAGTTGGAAATATACTTTAGCAGCCTATCTTTCTCGGATTCCCAACATCTATGGATATGGCAAAGGATGGACAAAATTTCTTCTTTCTGGCAAAAAATTAACTTCTCAGGAATTAAAATTCCATGCCATTGGCCGAGCCACTGTTCTTTTGAAAAAAAATGGAATACCTCTTAAAAAAGATCCAAAAATTTCTACATCAGAAGTTCTCAAAAATGTCATCAAAAAGAATTTTTCCAAAATCAAACACCCCTGGATTGTTCTTGGGATTGGGGGATCGGACCCTCAACGGAAATGGCCCACAGCCTCTTTCATTAACCTGGCTGAATGGCTTAAATCACAAAAAGCTTCTGTATTTATTTTGGGCGGAAAAAATGAAAGAACAGAAGCCCGCTCTATTACACACAAAGTCAAAGATACCCACGCCATCACAGATCTATCACTTTCAGAGGTCATCGCTTTCCTAGATCTGTGTGATGGGTTTATTGGAAATGATACGGGAACTCTGAACATGGCTGCCACCTTAAACAAACCTACCATTGGATTATTTTTGACGTCCTTTTTAAATTATCGCCCCACGCTGTATGCAGCGATATCGGATGAGAATGGAAAAATATCTCCTCAACAAGTGATCCACATCATAGAAGATAAGAAAATTTTAGAAAGGAAATGAAATGCTGGACCATATCTCGTTCTCTGTAAATAATTACACCCAAAGTCTCAAATTTTATGATGAAACCCTTGAAATTTTAGGGATGATCCGTTTGATGAATTTTTTTGAAACGGAAGAGCGGCAAGTAGCGGGATATGGAAATGACGGAAGACCAGTCTTTTGGATGGGCGTTGGAGAAACAGGAAAAAAACCGGAAGCTGTTGGAAATGCCCGAGGTCTCCACATTGCTTTCAGAGGTCCCTCTGTGGAAGCCATACAGATGTGGCACAAAAAATGTTTGGAATTGGGGGGCACAGATAATGGCGCACCAGGCCCCCGTCCTGAATACCATCCTGGCTATTATGGGGCATTCATTGTTGATCCCAATGGCTGGAGAATTGAGGCTTGTTTGCATACGTATGAGGAATCATGAAAAAAGCACTCTGTATACTTTCTGTTAGTTTTTTATTTTGTTGTATTTCGGACGCCGCGTTTACCCACCTAGAAGACCCGGCCTTTTACAGATTCAGCGCTCTAAAAACCCTGCCTCCTCAGGTGCAGTTATACACGGATCCAGCAGATGGTTACATTGAAACAGTTTTTGGGGAAATAGCCCGTACTCAGGAAAACTTAGGCGTTCCAGGTGAGCACTGTGTTATAAGAAAACTTGAAGGTTCTTTTTTGTACAAAGAAAGTGAAAGCAAATGGTTTGGAGTACCTCTTCCTATCTTACAAGAAGCTCCTTGCAAACTTTATTTTAATTTTTTAAATGCCTCAAAACGCTCAGCACGCGTTACACCTCTTTCCCGCGAGTATACGCTCAGCCATGGTGTTACCTTACTTTACCAATCACCGGATGGAATTATGCATTCCATAAAGCTTGATCGAAATCGAGATTGTCTTGATTTGCGCCTAGGACCTCGAAGCTTGCTCCAGTTCACCGTACAAAAAAAAGAGTCTTGTGATGCCGTTGAAATATTAATTCATCAATCTTTACCACAAACAATCAATGACATGATGATAATGTTTAGCCGCCTTCGGCGGAAATCAAGAACCGTCCCTTCAGCTACCGCCAGCGAGACAGATTAAAAACCCCCTTTTCTCTGAAAAATTTTTGGTGTAAAAAATAAGAAGGTTCATTAAAAATGGAGGAGATTATGATCAAAAAAATATCTTGTGTTGGTTTGATTGCATTCACAACTTTAAATTCTGAAGCTTTTCTGCATAGAGATCCTTTCTGGGAGGATTTTCATGGTCTAGGCAGTCCTTCTTACGCCTCTGTTGATGTCAATCAAACAAAAACACATATTACCCTCAGATTTATGTTACCAGGGTTTAAAAAGAAGGATGTGGATGTTTCTTTATCCGATAATAATTTTTTGACCGTCAAAGCGCATCACAAAAGGAAAGAAATTCAAGATGAAAAAAACTCTTATGAATCTGTGAGATCCGAAAGAAATTATCAGCAAAGCTTCCGACTTCCTTGGGATGTTGACGCAAATAGCATTGAGGCCTCTCTCGAGGACGGCATATTGACTGTTATGATGAAAAAAAGATCGGAAGAAACACGAGATGCTCGGAAAATAAAAGTTAAGTAAGGCTCACCAAAACTCCTAAAATTATGATATGATTCAGTCATTATAATGGAGTTTTACGTTGAGAAAAAAAGAGCCCTCGAGCCCTGAAGCAGATATCTCGTCTGAAAAGAAATCCTTTCCCATAAGATTATCCTATCTATGGGGGGTTGTTTTTTTTCTGCTCCTTGCCAGCACTCTCATTGTTGGAACGTATTTTTCACCCATTCTAGACAGGCATGATTCTTCGGGAACGCGGGCACAAAACTTATCTGAAATTGATGAACTTCGTGACCACATTAAAAACTTAAAAGAAGAAAATCTTTATCAACAAAACTTGATTGAAGATCTTAAATCAAAAGCAGGGGAAGCACAGGCTTCAGCCGCTGGAATTTCTGCTTTAAAAAAAGCTTTTAAAGAAAATGCGACTCTTACCTTCCTAATCCTAAAACTGAGTCAATCTCTAAAAACTGGAGAGCCCTATGAAGATTTAACTCCTTTGTTTGATACACTTCCTGATGGCATAAAAAGTCGCCCGGAAATTCTTTTCTTTGTAAAACATTCTTTCTCCGGAATTCCATCGAGAGAAAGTATCCTACGAATTATGGAAGACTCAAAAACACGGGAACAGGATTCTTCAAAACCAGGTTTGTGGAAAAAAATTCTAAAGTTTTTTTACTCTTTAGCCCAAGGAAAAGGTTCCGAAGATACAGAGTTTAAATACTTAGGGCATCTCATCAAAGAAGACAAAGTTGGGCAAGCCTTGAATTTCTCTGAAAAAGCTTTTCCCACTTACATGCTCTTACTAGAAAAGCTGCGCGTAAGGTTGGAAGCCCAACAGTCTTTAAAAGGTTTAGAATCTTTTTCTTTTAACAGCCTGAGAGATATCTAATGAATGTGCGCTTCCTTATTTTTTGCCTAAGAATTGTTCTCATCTTTTTGGTGATTTTTTTGCTTGTGCAAAACCCAGGGCAGATTCAAATTGATTGGTATAATTATGAAGTTAAAACATCCCTTAGTTTTATTCTTTTTGTTTTTCTTATACTCCTTTTTGTCGTTGCTCTTTTCTCTGCTGGATGGGAGGGGGGTGTTTGGATTCTCCGAAAAGCTCTTAATTTGGAACAAACCACTTTCAAGAAAGATGCTGATAGCTTGGTGGCTAAAGCCCTATGTGCTTTGGAGTTTGGAAACCTAAAAGAAGCCAAAAAACTTTCCTTTGAAGCTCTTAAACTTTTACCCAATTCGGCCTTACCAGGAATTTGCCTCTTAAAAGCAGGACAGCTTTTAAAAGAGAAAAAAACTGAACAACTGGCTTTATCTCATTTAAAAAAATTCAAAGACTTTGCCCCCCTTGCTCTTCATGGAGAAATTGAAGACAGTATAAAATCTGGGAAACTAGGCCTTTTGAAATCGCTCACAAAACAAGCCTCTCTCCTCTATAAAGACGAAGGTTGGTTTTTGAAGCAATCTTTAAAAGAACTGTTTCTCAATCAATCTTGGAAAGAAGCTCTAGAGATCCTCAAGAAGGCTGAAAAAAAGGGGGCCTATACTCAAGAGGAGGTTTCTGGATTACAAGCAATGATCTGGTACCAACTCTCCAAAGAACCTGGCATCCCTGAGTTTGAAATATTGGGCTGCATGCAGAATGCCTATGATGCGGACCCCTCTTTCCTCCCTAATATTTTAAGCTTTGCCCCTCTTCTGAAGCGCCGCAAAGATTTACGGTCAGCCAAGCTTCTTTTGGAAAAAGCCTGGAATGAATCTCCCTCTTGGCCCATCGCGCAAATCTATTGCGATCTTATGGCAGAAGACTCAAAAGCTTTAACTCGCGCTCACAAGGCCCGAGATCTTCATGATCTTCAACCAGAACACCCGGTGAGCATCCTCATTCTAATTATTTATCTCATCCAAGCCCAGCTCTGGGGAGAAGCTTTAAGATATCTTGAATTTATTCCCTCCAAAGTGCCGGAAGCCCTTATCTTAAAGGCTGCCCTTGCCAAAAAAGAAAGAAGTAGCATTAAAGAGGCGTTAACCATCCTCATCCGTGCCATGGAAAAACTCTCTCTTCCCTACAAATGTGGATCCTGTAAATCTTTGCTGGCTGAGTGGAGTGTTTCTTGTCCCAAGTGTTCTTCTTTCCAATCCATTTATCTTAAGCATCCCATTACCTATCTGAATTGTTTGAGTGCGTTGGAGTAAACTTGTTCCAACTAAAAAGAGCTAAGGCATAATGACGTTGTTGAAAAATTTCCGATTTAATTAACAGGAGACAAAATGAGGAAAAAAGTACCTGCTGCCATTGAAATTTTTTTCTTTATGTCTAAATATAAAAAATTGTTATTTGGAATAATGATTTTATTTTTTCAGAATATATCAAATTCTGCGATTGAAAAACCAAATTTGGATACTCTTCCTGTAGAGCTTCAAGAGCGCGTATATTCATTTTTGTCTCGTGACGAACGTGCAGAGGTTAGGCTTGTTAATAAATCAATAAATATGGTTGGGCGTAATATAATAACCTTTAATATGAATTCTATAAATGAGAACGATGTGGAAGGGATTAAAAATTTCTTTAGGCGACATAAAGAAATAAAGTCTTTAACAATTAAAGAGGTAAAACCCGAAATTCTTGAAAGAGTTTTGAAAGGATTAAATAGTGATAATTTCATGTTTTCTGACCTCGCACACTTCGTGATCTATCCATATCTGAGAGGGTCAGAGTCCATCTCCCCTCTCCTTATTGAATTTTTGAAACATACAATGCCAAACCTAAATTCTTTGGAACTAGAGGGTTGCAATCTATCACTTGAAGGTGCTCAAGTAATTAGTAAAATGAAAGGGCTAATACATTTGAATATTAGAAATAATAACTTGGGTTCTATAGGTGCTCGCATAATTAGCTCCATGAATAATCTAGTCTCTTTGAAAATCGGGAATAATAAACTAGAACTTAAAGGAGTTCAGGCGATTAAAGCCATGAAACTGTCTTCTTTAGAGGTTTATGGGAACAATGTAGGAGATGGTGGGGCTCAAGTAATCAGTACTATGCCTTTGACTGAATTAGATATAGGATATAATGGCTTAGGTCCTAATGGAGCCCAAGTGATTAGTACTATGAGACAGCTGAGGTCTTTAAAGATTTGGAATAATGACATAGGCTTTGAAGGTGCTAGAGCAATTAGAACTATGGATCACCTAATTTCTTTAGATATCAAAGATTGTGGTATAGGCCTTGAAGGGACTCAAGAAATTAAGAGTATGAAAAATTTAGTTAAATTAGAATTGGAAGAACAGCCTGTACCACCAGCAAGCTAATATTTTTGTCTCAAGTTAAAAAAGAGCTGGAAAGACTGTGATCAGAGGCAGAGCTCTTAACTAAGAAAGAAAAAATAACAGTTGCTGGGTAAGATGTAAGAAACAGATTTTTATTGCATTGTTGGGGGGTGTTTTGTACCATATCCTTATGGGAACATTCTGTGAGGAAAGCACAATATGTCTGATTTACACGCCAGTTCCGTTCAAATTATAGCCGAACCTGTCTTCTTGGAATCCGAGTCTGAGCCTCATTCCGACCAATTTGTGTGGTCCTATCAAATCACTATCAAAAACCAGGGGGACCAAACCATAAAGCTCCTTCGACGTCATTGGAAAATAACTGATTCAAAAGGACTCACACAAGAGATTGAAGGAAAAGGTGTTGTCGGAGTTGAGCCTTTTTTAAGACCGGGAGAAAGTTTTTCTTACACAAGCGGCGCTGTTCTAAGTTCCCCCTCTGGCATCATGCGGGGCGACTATGAAATGGAAAATCCTGCGGGCAAGAAATTCAAAGTGTCTATTCCAGCCTTCTCCCTCGACAGCCCTCATGAAACCGTTCTTTTAAATTAATGGCCCATTTCCGATCCATATTTTATCTTATGGGCTGGTTGCTGCTCATTTTATCAGCCTCCATGCTTCCGCCTGCCATTTTTGATTTTGTAGAAAATGTGGATGATTACAAGACATATCTTCTTTCTGCTTCTATTACCGTTTTTTTGGGAGTCCTCCTTGTTTTTTCAAATAAATCTGGAAAAGAAATAGAGTTTGATAAGAAAGATTCCTTTCTGTTCACAACTCTTTCCTGGATTATGGCTGTTGGATTTTCTTCCCTCCCTTTTTTGTTCTCTTCCCTTTCTCTCAGTTGGACTGATTCTGTTTTTGAAACAGTTTCTGGTCTGACAACAACGGGCGCCACCGTTCTTAAAAACTTAGACACACTCTCAAAGGGAATTTTATTTTGGCGGGCCACCTTGCAATGGCTAGGGGGGATCGGGATTGTGGTGATGGCCCTTACGTTTCTCGCAGACATGCGCATTGGAGGAATGGAGCTTTTTCAATCGGAATCTTCCGATCGTTCGGAAAAATTTCTTCCCCGCATGGCACAAATCACAAAAGTTATCCTTTTAACCTACATTCTTTTAACATTTCTATGTTTTTTGGCCCTAAAGTGTGCGGGCATGTCATGGTTCGATGCCATTTGCCATAGTTTTTCCACCGTCTCAACGGGAGGATTTTCTACCCACGACAAATCCATCGAATATTTTAACAACTCTTTTATAGAGTGTATTTTGGTTGTTTTTATGTTTTTAGGCGGCAGCACCCAGATTTTATTTGGACATTTTTTTGGTAAAAATTGGCGGACTTTTTTTCAAGACCAGCAATTTCAGGCTTATTGTAGAATTGTTCTGTCCGCGGTGCTTCTGGTTGTCATTTGGAATTTCTTAACCCTTAACGAAGCCCCTGGAACCATTATTACAAAGTCCACCTTTAATGTGGTTTCTGCCATAACCACAACAGGTTTCGAATCTATGGATTATAATAGGTGGGGAAGTTTTGCCATGATCGTTTTCTTTCTTGTTCCTTTTATTGGGGGATGCACAGGATCCACTTCTGGGGGAATTAAGGTTTTTCGATTTGAGGTTTTGTGGGAAATCATTCTAATTCATCTACAAAAGCTTCGAAGACCTCATGGTATTTTTCTTCCCAAATATAAGGCTCGAAAAATTTCTGATTCCGCCTTTGACTCTGTCGCAACTTTTTTTGTTTTGTTTGTGTTTTGTTTTGTTCTGCTCTGTCTTGCACTTTCTTGTTTAGGGCTTGATTTTTTAACAACCCTTTCTGCGGCAGGATCCATGCTCACAAACTTAGGGCCAGGCCTTGGAGATCTGATTGGCCCCACAGAAACCTACACAACTCTTGCCACTCCGGTAAAATGGGTTCTTATGTTTGGTATGCTTCTCGGCCGCCTGGAACTTTTGACAATTTTGGTTTTGTTTGTTCCCTCTTTTTGGAAAGATTAATCAAAATTTGAAACTTTCTATAAAAATGTGCAATAATCTATAAAAAGGGGAGGTTAAAAAATAGAAAAACAGCAACCAATTACAGAATTATTAAGAAAAACGCGACAAAAAAAAGGGTATACTATATCTCGTGTTGTGAAAGATCTTAATATAAACGAAGAATTTATTAGGGCTCTTGAAGGTGGTCAGCTTGGGAAGCTGCCCCCACAAAGCTATACCCTTGGATTCGTCAAGGCTTATGCTAAATATTTAAAAATAAACCCTCATGATGCCGTCGAAAACTTTAAAAGAACCTACGATCTTCAAACAGAAGCTTTTTTGGGGGCGCCCTCAGAAGATGAAAAAAAAGACTTACCTCTAAATGAAAAAATTAACGTTGGGCTTTCTTCTTTTTATAACTCAAAAGGAACCATTGTTTTTGCCATTGTTATTTTAGGGATTTTCCTGGGCTACAGAATTTTGCTTTCTAAACCTCGAAGCACCGCCCCAGTTTTTTATGAAACAGAGGAGGTGGTAGCCCCCACCAAAAAAGTCGGTCAAACAAGAGCTTCGGAAAAATCTATCGCTTCTGCAGAAAAGGCTCTTTTAAAATCCATTAACGTGTCTGTGGATAAGTCTTCTGAGCGCCGGTAATTTCCTTTTTGTTCTTTTTTATCCCTTTTTTATCCACAGGAAATGGCAGCCTTAAAAATTCCACTCACACCCTGTTGGTATCTTTTTTTGTGAGAAATTTTCTTGTTTATGGGAGGTTTTTTTTAAAATCTTTGTGTGGATAAACGGGCCTGTTTTTTTGTTAACAAAGATCACAGACATATACTAATACTACTAAGATATACTTATATTTTAATTAAGTAGAATTAAGGAGAATTTTTTATCTTTTTCCAAGAAGGCAGAGAGTAGGTTTCCTCACGGAAGTCTTGATCTAATCCCATTTTTTTGGTAAAAGTGGACTATGATGATACACGCGTTGTCGCCGAAGGGTTTCTCTTTCCATAAATTTCAAAGGATTGTTTTATGAATTGGATTAAAGACTATGTTCGCCCAAAACTTCAAAAACTAACAGCTGAAAACAAGAGTACTGTTGGAGAGAATCTGTGGCAGAAGTGCCCTTCCTGCGAGCAGATGCTGTTTCATCGAGATCTGGTGGACAATCTCTCCGTTTGTCATTATTGCAACCACCATTTGCGATTAAGCGCACAAACACGCCTTAAACTTTTATTTGATAACGAAGAGTTTACGCCCATTACTTTGCCAAAAGTTCTTGTTGATCCTCTAAAATTCAAGGACTCCAAAAAATATGTAGATCGTCTGAAAGAGTATCGCAAAAAAACGGGACAGGAGGATGCAATTGTTGTGGCTCACGGAAAAATAGGAGGGCATTCAGCGGTTGTGGCGGCCTTTGACTTTTCCTTTATGGGGGGGTCCATGGGACTTGCTGTGGGGGCGGCCCTTGTGACTGCAGCAGAGTTGGCTGTCAAACTAGACTTTCCCCTTGTTGCAATCCCCGCGTCTGGTGGTGCTCGTATGCAGGAGGGGCCGTTTTCCTTGATGCAAATGCCTCGATCCACGGTGGCGGTTCAAATGCTCCGAGAGGCTAAGCTTCCCTATCTTGTTTTGTTGGTGGATCCGACCCTCGGAGGTGTTTCTGCTTCTTTTGCCATGTTGGGGGATATTACCTTGGCGGAATCGGGCGCTACCATTGGGTTTACGGGCGCGCGCGTTATCCAGCAGACCATTAAGGAAAAATTGCCGGCCGGATTCCAGACGGCAGAATACCTTCAAGAGCACGGGATGATTGATATGGTGGTTCATCGTAAAGATTTGAGAGAAACGTTCAAGAAAATATTAGGGCTTTTGAAACACAAAAGTTTATAAAAAGAAGCATAAAAACTTTTCTTTTTCTCAAAAAAACCTGATACCATAATTCCATAAGAATTAATTAAACAAAAGGGATGGCATGAAAGACCGACACAATCTTATGGCTGAATTTTTAGGAACACTGTTTGTGGTCCTCATCGGGTGCGGGGCGGCTGTTGTTTCTTCTTCTTCCATTGGGACTCTCGGGATTTGTTTTTCTTTTGGGATGGCGTTATCGGTTTCTCATTATGTGACAGGGCCCATTTCGGGGGGCCATTTAAATCCAGCTGTTAGCTTTGCTTTCTGGCTTCGCAAGAAAATAAACTTGAAAAAGTTTCTTTCCTATGGAGTGGCGCAGTTGTCGGGGGCGGCTGTTGCGGGGGCCATTCTGTATGTTCTTATGGTGGATAAGCCAGACTTTAACCAAATGCTTTATTCAAATGGATTTGGGCCCTACTCCCCAGGGGGGTTCACAATTCTTTCTGGGGGGGTGGCAGAGCTTCTTATGACAAGCTTTTTTGTTCTTGTCTTTTTTGCTGTATCGAGCTCGAAAGGGGATGCGACAGCAAGTCTGTTGGTGGGCGCTGCAAACATTGGAATCTATCTCTTTCTGACCCCTTTTACCAATGGATCTATAAATCCAGCTCGAAGCTTTGGTGTGGCTTTGTTGGAGGGAGGAGAAGCTTTAAATCAGGTGTGGTTCTTCTTTTTGGTTCCTATGGCGGGGGCTGTTCTCGCAGTTGTTTTAGAAAAATCTATTTTCAAAAAATAAAATCATTTTTTTATTATAAAATCTAGCGTTTCTGCGGTTTTTTTTTATTATAAAAATCTTGTAATTTTTTGGTTTTTTGATACAATCTTATGAAAAGATTTCATAAAAAGATTATTAAAACAGGAGGAAGAATATGTCGAAGGAAGGACTGCCAGAGGGATACAAATTATCCAAGGAAGAGCCGTTTATGAATGAACGCCAGTTGGAGTACTTCCGGCAGAAAATTCTTAAGTGGCGGCAGGAAATCTGTGTGGGATCTGCAGAAACAATTAGTAATCTTCAAGAAACAAGCGAAACAGAATCTGATTTCAATGATAGAGCTTCCGCAGAGCTTGAGAGGGCCCTTGAGCTTAGAACCAGAGATCGTGAGAGAAAGCTTCTTAGTAAGATTGATGCGGCTTTAAAGCGAATCAACGATGGTACCTATGGGTATTGTGAAGAGACGGGAGATCCCATTAGCTTGGCACGTCTAGAGGCCCGCCCCATAGCAACGCTTAGCATTGAAGCTCAAGAGCGACATGAGCATAAAGAAAAGGTCTATCGAGAAGTCGTAGAGTGTTAGGTTCTGTTTCGTTGGCGCGCCACTTGCCAACGAGGCTTCTGTTTGTAGGCAAAGAGGCTATCCGGAAGTTTGGTATTAAGCTTCCTCTTGTTTAAAAGAATCTTAATCCTGTTTCCTTGGACATCGAGAGTTTCCCATCCTTTGAGGTCCAGGGAGGATGGGTCGAGATAAAGAATTCCTTGAAATCCTTCTTCTCCTTCAATGGCAATCTTCAAAAGAGCTCCTTCGGTCCACATTTTGAGAGCGCGATATTTTCCCCCAAATCTAATTTCTTTTTGTAAAAGAAGGGCTGCTGGGCCCGCAGTGAGAGGAAAATAGCTCGTTTTTTGGGTTATATGATCTTCATAAATCAGCGAATCGCCGTCGGCAATGAGAAGGAAGGGGCTGGGTTCTTCATAAGAAAACCTGAGTTTTCCTGGACGAGATAGATAAAAAGTCCCTTTAAGAGTCTTGTTTTTAGAATCTTCTTGGATAAAATCCGCCTGAAGAGTTGTAATGGAGTTCAGTGTATCTTCTATGGATTTTGTAGAAATAGCTGTAGAGGTGCTTACAAGGAACAAAATCCATAGAAGAAGAAGGAGTTTAGGCAAAGCCCTTCCTTATGACTTAAGTGTCAAACCTGAGAAACGGCTCTTGAACTTGCCCAACTGGCCACCAGAATCCATCAAGCGATGAACACCTGTCCACGCTGGATGCGTCTTTGGATCAATCTGAAGACGCAACGTATCGCCTTCCTTGCCCCACGTCGAACGTGTTTCGAATTCAGTCCCATCCGTCATCAGAACTTTAATGACGTGATAATTAGGGTGTATATCTTTTTTCATAACAAAACCTATCTTTAGCCGACATTTTATAAACTGTGTATGCGTCGTTCGGTCTCTTACCCATAAATTTACAGGCGGAGCTCCCTCTCGCCTATAGCCAGTTTAAATCTGTCCAGCTATAGTGTGAGGATTTTTACCTAATTTTTCTTGTAAATGCAAGAATTTTTTATAAATCTGTATGAGTTCACAACATATGAGACTC
>CAZEUR010000011.1:0-32473 GCA_964515175.1 uncultured Holosporaceae bacterium
ATCCAAATACACTCTTCAATATCTTATCTGCTATTTAGATGCGTCCGCCCTGATGCCCTATAAGGATCAACTTTTCGTCCCGCTTGTTTGGCAAGATTATGCAGATCTATGCTGTCCCAAGAAAAGGGGGCGGGCTCTTCTTTAGCTGGAACAGGAGCTTGTTCCGGTTTTTCTTCCGGTAAAGGGGGTAAATCATCTGGCATGCCCGCATCTGGTGGAAGAGGTCCAAAATCGCCCGAAAAATCATCATTCGCAGACGCCTTTCTAGAAGGAAGGCCTTTCTGCCCCGCCTTCTGAGGGGGGGCCATTTCATTGTCCATGGGAAGCTGGGGAGGCCCTTCCGCACCCTCACCTCCAAAAGGATTTGAAAAATCATTCTGAGGTATGCTGGACGGACGCTTGTTTTTTTGCGGCACAGTCGCTTCCGCCTGGAGGCTCGCCAACAGAAGTCCGCTTAGAATTATAAATTTCTTCCCTAATTTTTTGTATTTCATGATTGCCTCCACCTCAGACCAGTGTATAGCACCTTGCGGAATGAGTCTATCTTCCTACGCAAAAACTCCATAAAGGAGTCCTATTAATTTTTTAAATAAAAAATAGGGTCCACAGGCTTGCCACGTCTGCGGATTTCAAAATGCAATTGAGGTTTAGAGACATGCCCCGTGGTCCCTACAGTCCCTATTTTGTCCCCTCGTTTAATGATGTCCCCCTTCTTCACAGAGATTTTATCTAAATGACCATACGCTGTAAGCCATCCTCCCTCATGTTTAATGAGCAAAAGATTTCCGAAACTTTTAATATCTTTACCTGAATAGACGACAATCCCATTTTCAGCCGCCTGAATAGGGGTCCCTTTGTTGGCTTCTAGATTGATGCCATCATTATAATTCCCATGCCCTTGACGACCAAACCCAGCAAGCACAGGCCCGGAAATAGGTCTTTCAAACCTGGACCCTGCACGTTTGGGTGGCTGTTGGAACAAAGATTTTTTAAAGAGCATCATGCGACGCTTGCGAATGGGTTCTGCATTTTCTGAAATAGATGCTGGCAAAAGAATGGGATCTCCAACCCTTAGGTGAGAAGGGTCCTTAATTTTATTTTGATGAACAAGCGCGCTGAGGCTCACACCATGCTGCTCAGCAATTTTATAAAGATCTTGGCCCTGACTTAAGATATGCACCCGAGGGCTCAGCAACACAAGGGTTTGTCCCGCATGAATCTTATAGGGAGGAGTGAGTTTGTTTTTCTCAATAATAGAAGCCATAGGCACCGCATATTCTTTAGAGATGGCGTAAAGAGAACTTCCTCGTTTCACTTTGATGACCTGAGGCATTCCTTCGCTAAAAGAAAGCGTTTTCTGACTCCAAACGGATGGCTCTATCACGCGCGTACCCAATGCCGTCGTGATACGAAGTTTCGGGAGATGGGAAGATGCTAGCTCAACTTTTTTGATGATAAAAGGTGCTTTTTTGGGGGGCAACGGATTTTTGTGCACACACCCCACGAGAGCCAGAAGGAGACAAAAAGCCCCTAACCCTACCTTTTTAGCCATGGTTCAGAAGAGAAGCCAGTTTTTTATAGGTTTCCATATGAGTTAAATCCAAATGCAAAGGTGTCACAGCGACTTGCTTCCGATGAAGAGCCGCAAGATCCGTTTGATCTTTAGAATTTACTTTCATTTCAGGGATAGAGCCAATCCAATAATAAGGGGCCCCTCGAGGATCAATCGCTTTCACCAAAGATCTATAATCTTCTCGAAGACCCTGTGTCGACACATGGACGCCAACCACATCCTTCACATCCACATTCGGAAAATTAACGTTCATGAGAACTTCTTGGGGCCATTTTGTGCTTATAAGTTTTTGCACAACTTCCATACCAAATTTTTCAGCGGTCTCCCACTTTATGGGTTTCCCATAAGAGAGCTCCTGGCTGAGGGCAATGGAGGGCACACCCAGAAGCGTTGCTTCCATGGCTGCCGCAATTGTTCCCGAATAAGTCACATCATCAGCACTATTAGATCCCGCATTCACTCCTGACAGCATAAGATCTGGTTTTTTTCCAGGAATTAGTTCTTTAATAGCCATTAACACACAGTCTGTAGGTGTTCCATCCACAAAGAATCGCCTCTCCTCCACTTGATGAGCACGAAGAGGTCTATTCAAAGTCAAGGAATGTGCCGCGCCACTTTGCTCACGGCTGGGCGCCACAATCCATATGTCATCGGTAATAGTTCTGGCTATTTTTTCTAAAACCTTCAGGCCGGGCGCATGGATCCCGTCATCATTGGAAAGAAGTACTCTTAGTTTCTCTGTCATTTTTAAATCTCTGTTATTCCTCCCATATAGGGTATCAGAACTCTTGGCACTTGAATACTCCCATCTTCTTGTTGGTAATTTTCAAGAACCGCAATGAGGGCTCGCCCAACAGCAATCCCGGATCCATTTAGAGTATATGGAAACTGGGGTTTTTCTTTAAAATCGCTCCCTTTAAATCGTGCGTTCATACGCCTGGCTTGGAAATCTCCACACAGAGAACAGCTGGAAATTTCTCGATACGCGTTTTGTCCCGGGAGCCACGCTTCCAAGTCGTAGGTTTTAACAGAACTAAACCCCACATCTCCCGCACACAGGCTCACCACCCGATAAGGAATTTCAAGTTGCTTGAGAACTTCTTCCGCGGCATTTACCATGCGATCTAATTCCTTTACACCATCCTCTGGTTTTACAAAGCTCACAAGTTCCACCTTATAAAACTGATGCTGCCTTAACATCCCTCGCGTATCTCGACCCGCCGATCCCGCTTCTGATCGGAAACAAGGGGTGTGTGCCACAAACCGCAGAGGCAGCGTATCCGCCTCTAAAATGCGATTTGCTCCCCAGCAGGTAAGAGACACCTCAGACGTTGGAATAAGCCAATGGCCGGAAGTAGTCTGAAAAGCACCCTCTGCAAATTTAGGCAGCTGCCCCGCCCCAAACATGCTGGCTTCATTCACTAACAAGGGAGGCGATACTTCTTCATACCCAAACTCTTTGGTATGAAGGTCGAGCATAAAATTAGAAAGTGCCCGCTGAAGAAGAGCCAAGTGTTTTTTAAGGATCACAAATCGGCTTCCAGACATGTGGGCCGCTTGCTCGAAATCCATCATACTGGACGCTTCCCCCAAATCAAAATGCTCTTTTGGCGTAAAGGAGAACTGGCGTGGTGTCCCGACCGTTCTCACCACCACATTTTCTGATTCATCTTGGCCGTCAGGTACTTCAGACGAAAGAGTATTTGGAAGTGTAATAAGAAAATTGTGAAGCTTTTCTTTAAGTACTTTTTCTTTTTCCTCTAAAGCAGGTATTTTTTCTCGAATTTCGGAGCCTTCTTGGGTTAAAGAATCCACACTCTCACCAGATCTTTTGGCCAGACCGATGGCTGCTGCAATCTCATTTCGACGACTCTGAAGAGTTTGCAAATTCTGCTGAAGAGCCCTATGCTCAGCATCTGCTTTCAAGATTTCAACAGAGATTGGCTCAAGCCCCCTCCGTTGAAGACCTTTATCAAACTCTTGACTGTTTTCCCGAATCCATTTTATGTCATGCATACTTATTGTCCTTAATCTAAAAGAAAAGGCCCCCTCTCTTGTAAAGAGAGAGGGCCTAAAAAAATAGTTCTTAGCTTACTGCTTTTTTTGAGCAATATTCAGAACGTCTGGCTTTCCGTCAATTGTGAAAACTTTTACATTCAAGTTTTTCTTTAGTTCATCCAGATACTCCATCAGGCCTTTCTGAGAATACATGGACGTCAGCTGAGGCTTTACTTCGTCAAATTTAGGAGCTTCTGCTGCACGGGAAGATCCACGTCTAACGATCAGGAACTTACCATCTTTCGCTTTAATGATTTTCTTGCTATGGAATCCATCCTTCAGGATTTTCAGTGCTTGTGCAACTTCTTTCCCAAGAATTTCTGGGATTGCGGGCTCAAGCAAGAATCCGATGAGTCCTCCCCTCTTCTTGGTATTGGTCTCCACTGAGTGCGCTTGAGCCACTTCAGCGAAGTCTTTGCCTGCATTTAGCTCAATCATAGCTTTACCAGCAGCCGCTTCATTGTCCGCAAGAATAATGCTCACTTCGATTTCTTTTTGACCCTTAACCTTATTCAGGATCTCTCCATAAAGAACCTTAAGCTTATCATCGGTCACGCGCTTTTGAACTTCACGGCTCAAGAAAACTTGCATTTCGATGGCTTTCCGGGCTTCTTGCATCAGCTTTTCAACTTCTGCGTCCCCAGAAAGATTCACTTTATTCTTTGCTGTCTCAAGAACAAGCTCAATAGCCTTCTGATCCCGAAGAGGGCGAAATACCGCTTCGATAGGGGCTGCTCGCACCTGATCAGCAGAAGCAGAGTCCTTAAGCTTCTGGATTTCGTCAAGTTTCACGCTGGAGGAACCCACCTGGATCACCACAGGATTATTTGCCTGCGCAACAAAAGCGCCGACAACCAATAATAATAATAATTTTAACTTCATAATCTCCACATCTCCTTAGAAAAATAGTTGTTTCGAATGATAATGCCTGATTTTTTTTTGAATCTCAAGACTTTCGATGTACACAAAAATTTACCAATCCCTCAAGAAGATTTTTTTCCACAGATCCTGGGAAGATTTCAAGGGCTACCAAAGAAGAATGCTTATAAAATTCTGCTTTTTCAAGAATAGTTTTGCGAGAAAAAAAGCTAAGCTCACTTAGCTCTCCATCCAAAAGGTCATCCGTTAATTGAAATAAGATGCCTAGATTGTATCCGTAAGATTCCAAAGCCAAAAGTTCTTTTGAAGCTGCCGACACAACCAAAGCCCCCCCTTGGCATGCCGCAGAAAAAAGCGTGGCTGTTTTTGCTTGGATAATTTGAAAATAAGTTTCTTCATCCATTTCCAGCTGTTCTTGTGCATCCATCTGCAAAAGCTCTCCTTCTGACATACGCACGATGGTTTTTGAAAGCATTGTTAGTACGGGCCATGATTCGACTTCTGTCACCATCTCAAATGCTCGACTAAAAAGAAAATCACCCATTAAAACACTGGCTTGATTCCCCCATACCCGATGCACGCAGGGTTTATCTCGGCGCATCAGGCTTTCGTCAATCACATCATCATGCAAAAGCGTGGCCATATGAATAAGCTCTACACATGCAGCTAAAACAATCACTTTTGGGTTGGAATGAGGATTACAAATACGAGCACTGAGAAGGGTTAAAATAGAGCGGAGGCCTTTGCCCGGATTATCCAGAAGATACTCCGCAACCTGATTTACAAGAGGCACACTTGAAGAAAACTCTTGCCACAACAAATGCTTCATCTTGTCCAAATCATGCCGCAAAAGATCTTGAGCCTCTTGGAGAGGAGAGCGGGTCCAGTTAGAAGCTTTTGTTTTTAGCATCCCTCCCTTATACTCAATTTATGACCACGCTGACAAAAGATTTATTTTTAGGAGAGAAACTCAAGGTTACCCAACCTAAGATGGGGTATCGCGCAGGCAGTGATGCAGTATTTTTGGCCTCTTTTATAACTAAAAATCCTAAAAATATTTTGGATGTGGGGTGTGGCGTTGGGGTTGCCTCTCTATGCTTAATGACTCGCCTACCGCATGTTCACGTAACAGGAATTGATTGCCAAGAACATTTGATTCATTTGGCTAACCAAAATGCTCAGGAAAATGGATTTTCAGAAAGATCTAAATTTCTTGTGGAGGACCTTCATAAAAGCACCCTATCTCCCAATAGCTTTGATCACGTCATAACAAATCCTCCCTATTTCGATACCAGCTCCCCTTCCCCCGATGACACTCGAGCTCTGGCACGATGCCAAACGAATGCCGGATTGGAAGACTGGATTAAATTCTGCATCAGAATGTCTAAACCTCGAGGATATGTAAGCCTTATATGTCCGGCATCTCTTCTTCCAAAGGCGCTCTATTTTATGCACTCCTTGGGGGAGATCATTATTTTCCCTCTATGGTCTCGAGAAGGAGAACCTGCGAACCGAATTTTGATTCGAGGACGGAAGGACATCAAATCTCCAGCCAAACTGTTACCTGGACTTATTCTTCATAGATCAGAAGGTGGGTATACCGAAGTTGCTCATAAGATTTTGTGGGATGGAATGACTGTGTTAGAGGAGTAAAACTGACCTCTTCCATAGAAAAACCCGTGCATAATCTGCCTAAATGATGTATAACTTTCCTCATTGATAAAGGTTGTAAAAAGTCATGAGCGAAAACCCTATTTTTGAACAGATCAAACAAGATATTACAGAAAATCCTATCGTTCTTTACATGAAGGGGACGGCTAGCATGCCGTTGTGTGGGTTTTCTTCCACTGTTGTGCACATTTTGAAAGAACTGCATGTTCCTTTTAAAGATGTAAATGTACTCGCAGACCCCGCTCTTCGCCAGGGCATCAAAGATTTCACCAATTGGGCCACCATTCCCCAACTCTACGTTAAAGGTGAGTTTGTGGGGGGTAGCGATATTGTGAGAGAGCTCTACAGCTCAGGAGAACTTTTGGCCCTCCTCAAAAAACATAAGATTTTAAACTAGAGTATCATGACCGAAACAACAAGACCCGAGAACGAACTCAGAGACATCCGCCTTCAGAAAGCTGAGACTTTGCGAAGAGAGGGCATTAATCCCTATCCTTACAGCTTCAAGCGCACAACAAATGCTGGAGAGATTCACGAAAAATACAAAGACCTGAATTCCGATGAGGTTACATCTGATAAAGTGTCCGTTGCTGGTCGCATTCAATCTATCCGCAACAGTGGCATGTTCATCGATATTTTGGATGAAACGGGGAATATTCAGCTATTTACGTCCATGAAAGAAGGGGAAGAATCCCTCAAAAGCCTTATCGATCTTTTAGATTTGGGAGATTGGATTGGCGTTACAGGAATTGTGCGTCGCACAAAAAGAGGTGAACTGACTATCAATATAGAAATCTTGGAGCTTCTCTCCAAGACTCTCCTCCCTCCTCCAGAAAAATATCATGGCCTGACGGATGTGGAGACTAAATATCGCCAACGATATATGGATCTGATCGCCAATGAAGAAAGCCGAAATCGCTTGAGGCAACGCAGCCAAATCATCGCAGCCGTGCGGACTTTCTTAATCGACCAAGGGTTCCTAGAAGTGGAGACCCCCATGCTGCATACCATTCCAGGTGGCGCTGCCGCAAAACCTTTTATGACTCATCACAATGCTCTGAACATGCCAATGTACTTGCGCATTGCGCCCGAGCTTTTCTTGAAACGCCTCGTTGTAGGGGGGCTTTCTGATAAAGTTTTTGAAATCAATCGAAACTTCCGAAACGAAGGCATCTCTCCTCGTCACAATCCAGAGTTCACTATGCTGGAACTCTATCAAGCTTATGCAGACTATCATGACATGATGACCCTCCTGGAAAATCTATTCCAGTATGCCGCTCAACGGGTGTTTGGAACCCTAAAATTTACGTATGGGGAAAAAGAATTAGATCTTGGCTCTCCCTGGCAACGAAAATCAATGCTAGACCTTGTCCAGGAAGCCACCGGCGTAGACTTTAATAAGTTTGAAACCGCCCAAGAAGCCTTCACAGCTGCCAAAAAATTAGGTGTCTTCGTAAAAGATTCCGATAGCTGGGGCAAAGTGGTAGAAACCGTGTTTGGGGAAAAAGTGGAACAGACCCTCACTCAACCTATTCATGTGACGGATCTTCCTTTGGATATTTCACCTCTTGCGAAAGTGCATCGTCATAATCCTCGTCTTACAGAACGGTTTGAAACCTATATTAACTGCTGGGAAGTGGCCAATGCTTTTTCAGAGCTGACAGATCCCGTCGATCAACGAACTCGCTTTGAAACTCAAGTGAAAGACCGAGAATCTGGGGATGATGAGGCCCATCATATGGATCATGATTTCATAACGGCTCTCGAATACGGGTTGCCGCCCACAGGGGGCCTTGGTATTGGAATAGATCGCATGGTGATGCTGCTTACAAATGCACCAAGCATTCGGGATGTCATCAGTTTTCCCACTATGAAACCAAAGGATTAGCGTGGATAGTTTTCTAAAAAGACCTGTTTGGAGAGATTATTTTTGCCTTTCGGTTGTTTTTGGAACCCTCTTCTTTTCTTTTCTGGGAGGGCGCCCTCTTGCGTCCCCGGATGAAGGGCGGTATGTGGAAATCCCTCGAGAAATGGTCGCATCAAATGATTATGTAACCCCTCACCTCAATGGCTTAAAATATTTTGAAAAACCCCCTCTTGTGTATTGGGTGGAAACAGCCCCTATTAAGCTTGGTTTTTTTAACGAATTTGCTTTCCGATTTCCTATCGCCTTGTTTGCTATTCTAGGATGTCTTGTGGTGTATGGTTTTTCCCGACATTTTTACAGTCGCAGAGCTGGCCTTTGGAGTGCGGTTGTATTAGCAACCTCACTTCTTTACTACAGTCTAAGCCGCATTATTCTCTTAGATCTTGTCTTAACAGTCTTTATTACATCTGGACTTTTATCTTTCTTTGCCGGCATAAAAGAAGATGCTGGATTAGGGCGCCGAAAATGGCTAGCGTTTTCCGCCATTTCTTTGGCCCTAGCTGTTTTGACCAAGGGACTGGTTGGCGTACTTATTCCCTTAGGCATTATGGCCATGTGGATTACACTTTTCAACAAATGGCGCCTTTTGCGCCCTCTCTATCTACCAACGAATCTTTTTTTGTTCCTAGCAGTTGCGTTGCCTTGGCATATTTTAGTATCCTTTAAAAATCCTGACTTTTTTGACTTTTATTTTATTCACGAGCAGTTCGAACGGTACTTCACAACGACCCATCGAAGGTATCAGCCTTTTTGGTTTTTTATTCCAATAACGATTCTTGGATTTCTACCTTGGACATTTTTTTTGGTCCGCGCTGCCAAAGATGCCATTCCCAAGACCTTCCGAGACTGGAAAATCTATGATTTTGAATCTTTTCTAATTGTTTGGATTGTATTTATTTTTATTTTTTTCAGCTGCTCTAACTCTATCTTAATTCCCTATATTCTACCCATTTTTCCAGCACTTGCCATCCTCGTGGGCCGCTTCTTAAGCTATGTCTGGAAAAATCACTTGAAAATTGGTCCGGAAATTTGCCTGTATTCTATTTTTTATCTCACCCTTATTTTAGGAAGCGTTTACGCTTTCCAAAGATTACAGGTAACCATTATTCCAAAACCTCTATTCCTCTCCATTTCCCAAATATTAACATTATGGTCCATAAGCATCGTTGTTCTTCCTCTTGTGTATTTTTGGAAAGGAACACGTTGGGCGCTAGGCACCATTCTTCTATCTCATATGGCCCTGTTATTTATCATGAACGGAGCTGGCTCTTCTATTCAAAAACCCTCTACAAAAGGTCTTGCGCAGAAAATCTTATCCTCTTATCCCAAGGATGTGGAAGTCTTTACCTACCATTCCTATTTTCAAGATTTGCCTGTGTACTTACAAAACACCGTAAAAGTTGTGCATTGGTCTGGAGAGCTAGATTTTGGCAGTCATATAGATCCTTACAATAAGATCATGCTGACAGATGCGGAATTTGAAAAATCCTGGAATAGTAACAAAAATATCTGTGTCGTCACTAGAGAAAACTTTTACAATAGTATTCTTCAGATAACGAAATCCAAGCCTTTTATATTGGGAACTCAAGATGAAGTCATCGTCGTCTGCAACCAACGCCCACGAGGTTAAAATGTTAAAAAAAGAAGAATTTATGCAATTTGCTCGCGTGAATATTTCAGAGGAAACAATCCAAGAAGTGGTGGATTGTCTTAAATCAGGATGGATTACCACGGGTCCTCGAGTTAAGAAATTTGAAGAGAATTTGAAGGAATATCTTGGTAGTCCTCATGTGATCTCCATTGCCTCTGCCACCGCGGGATTACATTTGGCTCTAGTGGCCATGGGCATTAAGCCCGGAGATGAAGTCATTACCACTTCTTTTACGTTTGTGGCAACTCTGAACACCATTGTTCAAGCGGGAGGGACACCTGTGCTTGTGGACGTAGAGCGCGATACCTATAATATGGATATCTCCAAAATAGAGACTGCTATCACACCTCGCACAAAAGCTATTATGCCTGTTCATTATGCGGGAGCCCCTGTGGATTTGGACCCTCTTTATGCTCTAGCTAAAAAGTATAATCTGCGCGTTTTAGAAGACGCGGCTCATTCCATTGGCACTGAGTATAAAAACAAAAAGATTGGCAGCTTTGGTGATGTCCAAGTTTTTAGCTTTCACCCTAACAAAAATATGACAACAGGCGAAGGAGGATGCATTGCAACTCGAGATCCAGAAATTGCAAAACAAATTAATATTTGGAAATTCCACGGCATTGACCGAGAATCTTGGAATCGATTTGCAAAAGGAGGTTCTCAGCTCTACGATGTGGTTGTGCCTGGATTCAAATTTAACATGATGGATATTCAGGCTTCTCTCGGGATCCATCAATTAGGTGCCTTGGACAGTTTCACAGAAGCCCGTACCCATAGGGTGGCACGATATCGCGACCTTTTGAAAGATTGGGAACAAATTACTCTTCCTAAAGCCCCAACTTTTGCACACAAACACGCTTGGGATCTTTTTGCCATCACTATTAATCCTGAAAAAGCAGGGGTGACGCGGGATGAATTTATGAGTATAATGAAGGACGATTTTAACATCGGCACCGGGCTCCACTGGCAAGCCCCCCATTTGTTCAGTTACTATCGGGAAAATTTCGGTTACAATAAAGGAGATTTTCCAAACGCAGAGCATATAGCAGATCATGTTGTCAGTTTGCCTCTGTTCCCTCAGATGACGGATGATGATCAAGATCGTGTTATTCGGGCTATGAACCATATTTTTAAAAGATAAATTAGATGAAAGATATTTACCTCTCCATTGTCATTCCCGTTTACAACGAGCAGGAAAGTTTGCACACCTTGTCTGACCGACTGATGCCTGTACTTGAAAAACTCAAAAAATCTTATGAAGTGATTTATACCAACGATGGCAGCAAAGATAATTCTCTGACCATCCTAAAGGAACTTCAAAAGAAATACCCAAAACACGTTCGAGTCATTGATTTTAGCGGAAATTATGGTCAACACATGGCCATCATGGCTGCCTTTGCAGAATCTAGGGGTGAGGTTGTTATTAACTTGGATGCAGATCTTCAAAACCCCCCCGAAGAAATTCCAAAACTCCTCGAAAAAGTAGAAGCAGGCCACGATGTGGTCGGCAGCTATCGTTTAGAAAGAAAAGATCATGCCTGGCGTCACTGGGGATCCCGCTTTGCCAATAAGGTTCGTGGCGCCATTACAGATGCTCAGATGTCAGACCAAGGATGCATGTTCCGAGCCTATACGAAGCCTATCGTACGGCAAATGGTAGAAGGAGGAGAGAATTCCACATTCATTCCCGTTTTGGCCTGGCGATTGGCTGAAAACCCTTGCGAAGTGGGACTTCGTCATGATGAAAGATCTCAAGGAAATTCTAAGTATGGCCTCTATGAGCTGCTACGCGTTGCCATAGACCTCGCCACTAATTTCTCGCTTATCCCTATCCATTTCTTCACCTTCTTCGGCATGATCGTATCAGGGTGCAGCTTCCTTCTTGTTCTCTATATGCTCGCTCGTCGGATCTTGATTGGCCCCGAAGCCGAAGGGGTTTTTACCCTTCTCGCCATCATCATTTTTCTGATCAGCGTAGCTATCATGGGCATCGGCATTATAGGGGAATACGTAGGACGCACCTATCAGGCTGTCTGCAAACGTCGCTATAGCATTCGTCAAATCATTCAAGATAAAAGCATCTCAAAGGAATAAAAAATGTCTTTAAAAGTTCTCATCCTCGGCGTTAATGGATTTATTGGAAATTGCCTCACCCAGAACATTCTCGGTCGCACAAACTGGGAAGTATACGGTATGGATATGGACAACAATAAACTTATTGAGTCCCTCGACAACCCCAGATTTCACTTCACAGAAGGGGACATTACCATCAATATGGAATGGATCGAATATCACATCCAAAAATGTGATGTGGTGTTACCTCTAGTTGCCATTGCAAACCCTGCCATGTATGTAACCAACCCTCTTAAAGTATTTGAATTAGATTTTGAAGCCAATCTTGCGATCGTTCGGCTCTGTGTGAAATATAAAAAGCGCGTGGTGTTCCCCTCCACCTCAGAGGTTTATGGCATGTGCACAGACAAAGCCTTTGACGAAGAAACATCCAATTTGGTGCTTGGCCCCATACACAAACAGCGATGGATTTATTCGTGTGCCAAGCAGATGATGGACCGGGTTATTTATGCATATGGCATTCATGAAGATTTGGACTACACCCTCTTCCGCCCCTTCAACTGGTTGGGACCTAAGATGGATGATGTGTATGCCCAGAAAGAAGGCAGCTCTCGCGCGGTTATTCAATTCATTAGCAATGTGCTCTATGGACGCCCTTTGAAGCTGATGGATGGCGGCAAGCAACGTCGGTGTTTTACCTATGTGAACGAAGGAGTAGACGCTCTCATTAAAATCATTGAGAATAAAAAGGGATGCGCCTCACGTCAAATCTTTAACCTAGGCAATCCTAAAAATGATTTGTCCATTGCAGAAGTGGCAGAAACCATTGTTGGCATGATAAAAGAATACCCAAATTTTTCCCACCTGGCTAAAAAGGTGAAAATCGAAAAAGTGGATGCCGCTGAGCATTTTGGCAAGCATTATGAAGATGTTTCCTCACGGGTCCCTTCCATCAAGAATGCCCAAGAACATTTAGGATGGACTCCCAAAACTACCTTCAAGGAAATGCTCAAAGCAACACTCGACTATCATCTTCTAGAAAACCCTCAAGAGATCAAAGAAAGCCATGCAGACTAAATCAAAGCAAGTTTATTTAGGGTGTTTTTATATGTTCCTGGGCATTTTTATGTTCGGGCTGGGAAACGTATTGATCAAAAAAATCAACTTAGAAGTGCCTGTTATTCAGACATTATTTGTGCGAGCTTTGTTATCAGGATTAGGGCTGGCCACCTATTTTTATTTCTTTGGCAAGAAAGAGCTTTTTAAAACTCATAATCGCGCCCTTCAAATTGTAAGAGGCATTATTGGGTTCTTCAGCCTATATACTCTTTATCTTTCCTTTGATCTTCTCCCCTTAACAGATGCCACTGCCATCAGTTTCGCAACACCCTTATTCATCACGGCGCTTTCTTTACCCATCCTGAAAGAAAAAGTAACAACTCCTTTATGGGTCGCTGTGTGCATTGGATTCATTGGGGTGTCCATTATGGCTGAGCCCACCGGACACGTAACCCTTCTAGGAGCAGGTATCGCCATATTTTCTGCCTTTTTTGAAAGTTTAGTTATGCTCTTTTCTCGCCTTTTGAGCCGAAAAGATGCTCCGCTCACCTCAGTCTTTTATCATGCAACTGTCATTGCCGTTATCGCAGGATGCCTCACCCCCTTCTTTTGGATACCTGTAAGTTTTTCCATGGTGCTTCTGTTGATTTTGTTCTCTCTCATCAGCTGTTTGGGGCAAATTTTTGTCGTCTATGCCTACACCACAGCGCCTGCTGTTGCTCTCGCGCCTATTATCTATACTCTCATGATTTGGGGCGCTTTATTTGGATGGTTTGTGTGGGGCGAGAGCTTAAGCCACAACCTCCTCATCGGTATGCCCATCGTCATTCTCACTGGCCTCTATATTGTTAGGAAAGAGTCTCAGAAGACGCTGTGAAGGAAGCTCTCTTTCAAACTCAAATTCTCCAGTGGTATGACACCCACGGGAGAGATCTTCCTTGGCGCTCTAAGGGCGTACGGCCAGATCCCTATCATGTGTGGCTCAGCGAGGTCATGCTGCAGCAAACAACGGTGCCCACGGTCAAAAACTATTTCCTGAAATTCCTTGACTTCTGGCCCACCATCCATGATTTAGCGAATGCCTCTTTAGATGAGATTCTCCATGCTTGGCAAGGCCTTGGATATTATGCGCGCGCTCGGAATTTGCATAAATGCGCAACAGATCTTTCCAAGAACTTTCCTAAAACAAAAAAAGAACTATTAACTCTCCCTGGCATTGGCCCTTATACAGCCTCTGCCATTGCAGCCATTGCCTTTAATGAGCCAGAAACCGTTGTGGATGGGAATATTGAACGCATCATGGCGCGGCTCTTTAAGATTGAAACACCTCTTCCTGCGGCTAAAAAAGAGATTTATGATGTGGCCCAGACCTTAACTCCGCAACAACGAGCTGGCGATTATGCTCAAGCCCTCATGGATCTGGGATCCAATATCTGCACGCCCCGAGCTCCCAAATGTGATCTGTGCCCCGTGAGTTCTTTTTGTGAGGCAAAGTCCGAAGACTATCCTCGACGTCTCCCAAAAGTCCAAAAACCAACGCGCCATGCTTTATTTTATTGGATCGAAAATGAGAGGGGAGAAATCCTTTTAGAGAAACGTCCCCCGTCTGGTCTTCTGGGTGGCATGATGGGGTTTCCGTCCTCCCCGTGGTTAGAAGAATTATCTGTTCCTGAAAACCTGGCGACTTTGTCCGGTCATGTAAAACACACTTTCACGCACTTTCATCTGATCTGTCGGGTGGTTAAAAAGAAAGAGCCTGCCCAAGGCCTCTGGGTCTCCCCACAAAATCTCAACCAGCATGCACTCCCAACATTGATGAAGAAGATTGCAGCACACGCTCAAAAATTAGACCAAAACTGAGCTAGCTCAAAGTAAAGAGGAATTCCCACAAATATGTTGAAGGGGAAAGTAATGCCTAAGGACAAAGCCATATAGAGGGCAGGATTTGCCTTGGGAATAGCGAATCTCATGGCGGCTGGCACTGCAATATACGAAGAGCTCGCACACAGTGTTCCAAAAACTGTTATCCCTCCTAAAGATAGGTGGAGCAATGAGTGCCCAATCCAAATACCAATAAAAGCATTTAAAATAGGCATATAGATAGCAAAACTGAGGATCTTCCAGTTCAAATCTACAATTGTCTTAAAACGATTCGCCACAGAACATCCTATATCCAACAGGAAAATGCAGAGAAACCCTTTGAATAAATCAAAGAAGAAAGGCTTTACAGGCGCCACACCCTCAGGGCCTGAGAGAAACCCTATCAGAAACCCTCCCAGCAACAAAAGGACCGATCCATGAAAAAAAATACTTTTAAAAACAGGCCAAGAGATCAGCTCGATTTTTTTACTTTTATGACTTAAGATAAGCGCAGAGATGATGGCTGGCGTCTCCATAATGGCCGCAACGGCCACCAAAAACTCTTCTGCAGCGACATTTTGTGCCCTTAAAAATTCCATTGCTGTTGCAAAGGTAATAATACCAATGGACCCATAATGTGCAGAAAGAGCAGCCGCATTATCTTTGTCCAAAGATGTTGTATTTCTCAGGATTGCAAAAGCAAGAAAAGGTATAGAAAAACTTAAAAAAGCGCCTGCTAAAAGAGGGAAAACAACTTCCCATGCAGCTCCCACATGGGAAAGCTTAACGCCCCCCTGTAACCCAATGGATAGCATAAGATAGACAGAAATTCCTTTGGTAAAAGCCTCAGGAATATGAAGATCAGATTTAACGCCTCCCGCAAAAACGCCCAACAAAAAGCAAAGAATCAAAGGAGAGAGCAAGTTTAAGAGAATAAGATCCACGCGTTGTATTTCCTCAAAATTTTCTCACATATAGCATTGTTAAGGACCTCTGCCAAGCTTCAACTGGTTTTTATGGGGGATTTTTGGTACATTACCCGCATTAT
Source organism: uncultured Holosporaceae bacterium (assembly GCA_964515175.1). Classification (GTDB taxonomy): domain Bacteria; phylum Pseudomonadota; class Alphaproteobacteria; order UBA7879; family UBA5542; genus CAIWGV01. Next base: position 15,803 of record CAZEUR010000011.1, read on the forward strand.
GACAGCATCCAAGATCCATTTTACAGCAAACTCTGATCCAAAGGCGGAAGCCGCTTTGACCTCACTGCTCAAGACTTTCAAGAACACCTCTTTTGAAGACGCAAATATAGTCGTGGTCCTGGGAGGTGATGGATTTCTACTGCGCGCCCTTCATCAAACATTATCGTCGCCTAAGAAAATTTACGGTATTAACTGCGGCAGCATGGGATTTTTGCTGAATAAATTCAACCTGCAGAATCTGGCGAAACGTTTGGAGAAAGCAGAAGTTGTAAATTTAACCCCTCTCCATATGGAGACCATCATGACAGATGGGGCACACCATGAGCATTATGCCGTCAATGAAGTCTCTCTTCTGCGAGAAAGCGCTCAAACAGCTCACCTAAAGATATCTGTGGATGGCGTCACGCAATTGGAAACTCTTGTCTGTGATGGCCTAATTCTTTCTACTCCCGCAGGCAGCACTGCTTACAATTTTTCCGCCCATGGGCCTATTTTACCCCTTGATAGCAATGTGCTGGCCTTAACCCCCATCTGTCCCTTCCGCCCTCGACGGTGGCGTGGCGCCCTACTCCCTCACACAGCAACGGTGGAGATTGAGGTTTTAGATTCAGACAAACGTCCTGTTTCTGCCACGGCAGACTTCAATGAGGTGAGGAGTGTGAAGAAAATTATTATTCGCGAAGACTCTTCCAAGACGCTGCAACTCTTGTTTGATCCAAATCAAAATCTAGCCAAACGGATTCTGAAGGAGCAATTTGAGGGATGACCAATTTTAATCTTGCCCCTTTCCCAAAAACGCGCTACTAACAGTTACAAAGGAGACATGGAATGAAACTGTTTTCCCTATCCAAGCGGGACTGGTCCATCCTCTTAGGCAATGCCCTGGATCATTTTGATTCTGCCATTTATGCCTTTATCGCACCCATCATAGCTCCTCTCTTCTTTCCCTACCAAGATCCTGTGGTACAGTTGATTTTAATTTACAGTTTGTTGGCCACGTCTCTTGTCACCCGTCCCATAGGTGCCTTTATTTTTGGAGCACTCGCCAATCATCACGATCCAGAAAAACTTCTCTCTCTATCTCTTCTCGGCGTCGCCTTCCTCACAACAGCCATCGGATTTTTACCAACTTACGCAACAGTTGAATGGCTGGCCCCCCTTTTCTTAATTCTAGTGCGATTCATTCGAGGTCTTTTTTCCTCAGGCGAAAGCACCATTGCAAAGCTTTATATTCTGGAAGACAAATCCCGAGACCAGTCCCTATCCATTTCTCATATGTACCAGTCCTCTACAGTCTTGGGAATTATTATGGCCTCCCTCATGGTCACGCTCATCAGCCACACAGAAACTCCCACCACTTACTGGCGCATTCCTTTTTGGATTAGCTCTTTTACAGGATTAGCAGGAGTTTATCTAAGATGGAAAAAGCTCCCGAAGAAATTCACTCGAAAAAAATCTGAACCAAATTCCCTCAAACTCTTATGGAAAGAGAAAATGGGCATTCTGAAAATTGCCCTGGCTACAAACGTTTCCTATCTGACTTATGGTATTCCCTTCATCTTTCTAAATACCTTTGTTCCCCTTATTACCTCCATTACCCTATCTGAAATGATGACTTTGAATACGATTTTTCTAGGGCTGGATATGCTGCTGATACCCCTCTTCGGCACTTATCTCAAAAAATTTTCTGTCAAAACAGTTCTTTTCTGGTCAAGCACCCTTCTGACAATCACTAGCATTCCCCTCTTTTATTTCCTAGAAAATGCTTCCATAGCTTATGTTACTTTTGCCAGATGTTGGATTGTAATTTTGGGGCTCATTTACCTCTGCCCCCTCAATGTTTGGTATCTAGATCAATTTGAGGGCCCTAAAAAATATTTGCTCATCGGTATGGGAAATGCCCTAAGCGCTGGAACCATTGGGCGTCTCAGCACTGCAGTTCTGTTGTTTCTCTGGCATGAAACAGGATTAATTTTGTTCCCTGCCCTTTATATCACCACATTCTTTGCTTTAGGAGCAGCGGCAGTGTGGTGGTCTTTTCCTTCCAGGACTTAAGCCAAGCTGTCCTCGTGCTGAGAAGGATGAAGCACAAGATCTCCATGCCTCTTAAAGAACTCATCAGCAGAGGCAAGAAAGATGCCTTGAATTAGCCCCCAATACATGCGAACACAATTATAGGCAAGATTTTCGGGTATACTCTGAGTCTTTTTCCTTGGGCGGATTTTTTGAATATTCTCTATTTGGTGCAAAATATTGTCCAAAGAGACTATTATGTCAGCTTCGTGTATGGTTGAGATCCTTGTTCCTTTTGCAGAAGATTTTGGATTTCTCAATGCTGCAATTAAGTCAGGAAGGCAAGCTCTAATTTGATCTATTATCTCGTAAGTATAATCAAACACTAAAGTTGGTCGTTGTAATTTTTCTCCTTGGGATGCACGAACAAGCGCCTTAAACTGGGGGGCATCTAAGAATTTTTTTAACTCTCGTTTCACTTTCACCCAAGGCTCTGCGAAAGTATTCTCTCGTCGCCAGTTGAAAGAATCCTCCTCTGCCCTTATTTGTTTAAGAATAAATATCCTTATCAATTCATCCGCAGCCTTTCTTACGTTATCTGCCTCTGAATGAAGAAGGAACAGAAATACAGGCTTATCCTTCCCATCGGGAACCTGGGGTGTTAAGTCTTCCATTCTTTCTGCAAGAAGAGAGGAAATCCCCAAGCCTAAATTTTTCACATTTGTCATATTGTGGCTTTTGTGTAAGCTCCACGCTTGCACTAAGCAAACACGAAAAGCCGCCCTTACAAGGTCAGAAAGCCCGGAATCTCTCAGGCAGCCCAACACTTCATTTACCCTTTGTTCCATTTTGAACCGGTTTTCCTTAGTTAAATTTTCCGGCCATTTATCTGCATTTAAAGAAAATCGAAGGCGACTTAAAGAATCCTTTTGAGGCGCCACAAATTGAGAAATTTTTAGAATCTCTTCTATTAGTGCGTTCACCGCTTCATTCAGCTTTAAAGAATGAGATCTGATCCACTCCTGGACTGTAATGGAAGCTATTTCTTGAGCTGCAGTTGCTGGAGCCAAATGCTCATATTCATAAATACCAGAATTTCCTGCCTGTTTTTCAGAGGAATCAGCAGCAGCATGAGGCTCCAGAGATGGTTCGCGGGAAAGAGAAACATAATCATGATTAGGAACAGGATTCTTTCTATGATATGAGGCTTCTCTCCCCTGAACTTCAAACTTTTGCGCAGTATTTTTGTCTCGGAGCGCTATTGTTACCGCATTTGAAAATATACGAGTATCTTCTTCGTTTAAGGGGTTTCCTTCTATAAGAAGCTCCAACAACCTTTTCAAACCCCCTCTGTTGAAGGGAGAAGAAGCTGGGGAAATCAACGGGTTTTCTTTTAGGGCAAGAATCACTTCTGCAGAGCAGCCTGAAATCTCTGCGGCTAGGCTGGCACGCTCTGCTTCCGAAGAGCCTGGTTCCAAAGAAAATCCTGAGGAATAAATTCCAACGATTAGAAGTATTTTTAATAAGTATTGCGCTTTTATCAATTTTTGCAGCCCCGCTGATTATTTTTTCTTTATCAATCAAATGGTACCTGGAAGAGAATAAAAAATAAACAAAAAAGAACCTTCTTGCACCTCTGGCGGAGATCCATCATAATTAGGCCATGGCAAGTTTATTAGACAACTTAGAGACGCCCCAGAAAAAAGGCTCTCAAAAGAATTATTCCGCAAAAGACATTGAGGTCTTGGAGGGGCTCGACCCTGTCCGCCATCGACCTGGCATGTACATTGGGGGCACAGATGAAAAAGCCCTCCACCACTTGGTGGCAGAGATCCTTGACAATGCCATGGATGAAGTGGGAGCTAATCACGCTACCATCATCAAAATTCATCTCGGCAAAGACGGATACGTTACAATCTCCGACAATGGTCGAGGGATCCCTGTGGATGCCCATCCGAAATTCCCTGATAAATCTGCTTTGGAAGTAATTCTTACCACCCTCCATTCAGGGGGTAAATTCAACAACAAGAATTATGAAACGGCCGGGGGTCTCCATGGTGTGGGGATTTCCGTTGTGAATGCATTGTCCGAACATCTGGTGGCCGAAGTGCGCCGTGAAGGGAAACTGTGGCATCAAGAATATGCCAAAGGACTCCCCACCACAAAACTAAAAGCCGTGGAAAAACTAAAAGAACCTGGCACTGGCACCTCCATTTCTTTCAAGCCTGACCCCGAAATTTTTGGGGAAGATGCTGCTTTCAAAGCATCCATCGTTTATAAAATGGCACGATCTCGGGCTTACCTCCACCGTGGGGTACGCATACTTTGGTCGTGCGATGAAGGATGCGCACCTGCGTCTATCCCCTTGGAAGCGGAATTTCACTTCCCTCAAGGAATCGTGGACTTCCTCAAAACTATGATTGAAAATCGGGAACTTTTGGTGCCTGAACCTTTCCAAGGTAACATGGAATTTCCTAATAAAGCAGGCCGTATCGAATGGGCTATTACCTGGGCAGCCCGGGGCGATGGAGCTTTCACGTCTTATTGTAATACCATTGCCACCACCAACGGAGGAACCCACGAAAATGGCTTCCGTCATGCGCTGCTTAAAGGCATGAAAGATTTTGGAGAACTCACAAAAGCTAAAAACTACAACAAGATTACGGCGGATGATGTGTTTTGTCGCAGTATCGCAGTGATTTCTGTTTTCATTCCCAATCCCCAATTCCAAGGGCAGACCAAGGAAAAACTGGCAACCGCAACCGTCTCAAAACTTGTAGAAAATGCGGTGAAGGACCACTTCGATCATTGGCTCACAGGCAATATGGAAAGTGCCACCACTTTGCTAGAGTCTATGATTGGTATGGCGGAATTGCGCGAAAAGCAAAAACAAGAAAGAGACGAGACCAGAAAGCCTTTATCTCAAAAACTTCGGCTCCCTGGCAAACTGGCGGACTGCACCCAACAGGATCCCAAAGGCACAGAACTGTTCCTAGTGGAAGGAGATTCCGCAGGAGGCTCAGCGAAACAAGCCCGCGACCGTTTTACGCAAGCCATTCTCCCTTTGAAAGGAAAGATTCTGAACGTTGCCAATGCCACCATTGAGAAGCTTCGGGCCAATCAATCTATTCAAGATTTGGAAAAAACTTTGGGATGTGGGACCCGCGACCATTACAAAGAAGATAAGCTTCGTTACGAAAAAATCATCATTATGACCGACGCCGACGTGGATGGAGCCCACATTGCCTCTCTCCTCATGACGTTCTTCTATAAAGAACTCAGGCCCTTGATTGAAAATGGACATTTGTATTTGGCACAGCCCCCTCTTTATCGCCTCTCCCAAGGAGGAAAGTCCGTTTATGTAAAAGACGATAAGGAAAAGGAAAAAGTTCTTCAAGAAGAATTCAAGGGATCTACGAAAGTCGAAGTGAGTCGATTCAAAGGGCTGGGAGAGATGAGCCCAGGACAACTCAGGGACACCACTATGCATCGGGATAAGAGGACCCTTCTTCAAATTAAGCTGTCTGACGTAGAAAACAAAGACCTCAAAGATTTAGAACTTTTCGTTGAAAATGTCATGGGAAAAAATCCCGAAACACGCTTTGATTTTATTCAACAAAATGCCCAATTTGTCCAAGATTTGGACGTTTAAAAACTCCTGTGGAGAAGGAATATCATGAAAATAGTTCTGAAGTTCCCCCTCCTCTCCGTCAAGATTGCAAGAAACTCCATTTAGACTATCCGAGCTCTGCAGAATTTACGGGCCCCTGGGAATGGGCTCATCGGCACAATATTTTGGGGGCCGGCACACACATTTTAATTATAGTGCATGAAGTGGATGGGTTTTATTCTCACTCCCATATAGAGGAAAAAATCGAAGACATAATGATCATGCTCTAAAAGTAGCCAGAGTTGTTCATGAAATAGTGCCTGCCGCAAGAATTGTTCTCTGCAATCTTTTTTCTCCTGAATTTTCTATAAATACTATCATCAATGCTTCGTTTAGCACTTGGGGAACCCATTTAAGTAAAAAAATCTATGAGCAGCTCACCGAGCTCCTTACAGGAAAAAATAATTTGCTTGTTCAACCAATCCTTAACGATGAAGTTGAGGTGAAAACCCTAAAAAAGCGCACTTGATAAAAGATCGTTTTCCCACACTCTCCATAGATCAACTCGTAGAAAAGACCAGCCCCCTCTTCTTGAAACAAGTTAGGGCCCTGCATGAAGCTTATGCAAAAAAGATTCAGAAAGCTTTTCGACCTCATAAACTTAAAACTCCTTAATTTTGGGCATTTTTTTCTTGATTTTCCCTGTAATTCAGCGTAGAAGTTACCTTTATACCTATTTGGTAGAGAATTTTTAGGATTTTTCAGCCCATAGATTAAGGGCTCATAAGGAGAAAATGATGACTGCGCAATCATTAGACATACAAGTTCGCGATACGTTTGGAACAGGAAATGCTCGGGCCGCACGCCGTGCCGGAATGGTGCCTGGTGTAATTTATGGCAACAAAAAGGAGCCTGCTCATTTTAACATCGAAGAACGCCTTCTTGTAAAGCACATGAAAGAACGGGGGTTTTTCAGCCATCTGTTTGATGTGACCCTTGATGGCGCGAAGCAACAAGTTCTCGTTCGGGATATACAGCTTCACCCTGTGAGCGATCGGCCCATCAGCCTAGATCTGATGCGCGTCAGCAAGTCTAGCAAGATCACTGTAGATGTATCTTTGTCCTTCATAAACGAAGAGGATTGCATCGGTTTACAGGATGGTGGCGTTCTCAACGCACTTCGTCACTCTTTACCTCTCATTTGCTCTCCCGGGTCCATTCCTGAATCCATTGAGATTGACCTTTCCCCTTTGAACATTGGGGACGCTGTTTATTTGGAGAACGTTAAACTTCCAGAAGGCGTGCAAGTAGCCCATCCTGAGAAGATTGAAACAATCCTCACCATTGCACAGCCTAAGGTTGCAACGGAAGAAGAAACAGAAGCTCCTGCGGATGCATTCCCTGAAGAAGATGAACCTTCTACAGAAGAAGCCTCTGGAGAATCCGCTGAGGAATCAGACGCTTAAATCCCAATTGTTGGCAGGATGAAACTTATCGTTGGCCTTGGAAATCCGGGAAAGGAATACCTTCTTACTCGGCACAATGTTGGGTTTCTCTTCGTGGATACGCTCATTGATTCGTACAATATCTCCGATTATAAGGCTAAGTTCCAAGGTGCATTTACCGAAGGTACAGCCCACGGTCATGACTTGTTTTTCCTGAAACCTCTCACCTACATGAATCTATCAGGTGGTTCCGTGGCCGCTCTTTGTAAGTTCTACAAGATTACTCCCGAAGAAATTTTGGTGGTTCATGATGATGTGGATGTGGCCCTTGGAAAAGTTAAATTAAAACAAGGCGGTGGTAATGCGGGACATAATGGCCTTAAAAGTTTGACGGAATCCCTAGGCTCCCCCAATTTTTGGCGTTTGCGCATCGGCATTGATCAAAAACCTGATCGGATGGATCTATCAGACTATGTGCTCTCCAATCTCCCCAAATCAGAGCTTAGCGTACTCCAGGACCTATTTGAAGTCATGGTTCGAAATTTTGACCTTTTTTTGGAAGGCAAAGACAGTCTTTTTTTAACAAACGTGGCGGAAGGAAAATAAAATGGGATTTAATTGTGGCATCGTAGGACTTCCGAATGTGGGAAAATCCACACTTTTTAATGCGCTCACGGCGACAGCTCAGGCGGAAGCTGCCAACTACCCTTTCTGCACCATAGAACCTAACGTAGGCCGTGTGGGCGTACCCGATGTGCGGCTTTCCACCATCGCCCAAATTGCAAACTCTCAAAAAATTATTCCCACCACTCTGGAATTTGTGGATATCGCTGGCCTCGTAAAAGGCGCGAGCAAGGGCGAAGGCTTGGGCAATCAATTCCTAGGTCATATCCGATCTGTGGATGCCATTGTGCATGTGTTGCGGTGTTTTGAGGATGAGAACATCACCCACGTGGAACACTCCATTAACCCTCTTCGCGACAAAGATATCATTGATACGGAACTGATGCTGGCAGATTTGGAAAGCGTGAGTAAGCGCGTTCAGATGCTCTCTAAAAAATCTCATGTGATTGATAAAACCCAATTAGCAGAAAAAGAAGTCTGTGAAAAAGTCCTGAAAGTTTTGGAAGAAGGTCGCCCAGCGCGCTCCCTTGCTCTAACAATAGAAGAGAAAGAAGCGATCCACGGTCTTCACCTCATCACAATCAAACCCGTCGTTTATGTCTGTAATGTGCAAGAGTCTGACGCCAAGGCAGGAAATGCCCTCACAGAGTCTGTGAAAAAAATGGCCTCTACAGAGCATGCCCCTGTGGTCATCATCTCCGCTTCTATTGAAGCTGAAATCTCTGTACTTGAGTCAATTGAAGAAAAAGCCATGTTCTTAGAAGAACTCGGTCTCACCCAATCGGGCCTTGAAAAAGTCATTGCAGCCGGATATGGCCTTCTAAACCTCCTCACCTTCTTCACCGTGGGCCCCAAAGAGGCTCGTGCCTGGACCACGCATGTGGGGGCTACTGCTCCCCAGGCCGCTGGATGCATCCACACAGACTTTGAACGAGGCTTTATTTGCGCAGAAACCATTGCCTACAATGATTACGTTCAGCACAAAGGTGAGCAAGGCACCAAAGAAGCGGGAAAAATGCGCCAAGAAGGTCGCACCTATAAAGTGGTGGATGGCGACATTTTCCATTTTAGGTTTAATGTTTAAGAAAAATCCTCGCCACAGCGAGTGAAACAACTTGGTGGCCCGGCTTTTAATTAAGATGGATTCCCACAGAAATTATTCAAATTTCTTGGGGATAGAGACCACCTAAAGCCCTAATCCGCAGCCATCAATACAAGCGGCTTATTGCTCTGCACACCCCGGATACCTCTCTCAAATAACCGACTAGCTACAGTCATATCATCCACCGTCCAACAGATGACGGGATATCCATGATCAATCAAAGATTTTAAAAGAGGTTCCTCCAAATTCCATCGGACACCCAAAAGATCAGGCCGGATGAGTCGCCGCATTTGCTTTTGGAAGAAGGGTTGCCTCAAAGCCCACGGAATCTGATCAAATTGCGCTTGAATTTCTTCTCCCATGGCCATGACATTCACTGTAAAGTCGTACATCAGCAAAATATTCTTTGTAGCAAGCCGCATCCAAAATAAGAAGATGGGATTAAAAGAACCCACAATCACCGTTTCCTGGAGTTGATGCGCATGAATAAGCCTGGAAAGCTTTCTCACAAATCGCCAGTCACAAATTTGGGACGTTTTGGTATCCAAAAATAAATATTTTCGTGATTTCACGAGGGCAAAGACTTCTTCCAATCGCACCAGCTTAGACCCATCCTTGTAGGTAATTTTCTGAAGCTCTTCCCAAGTGTAATCCTCGGGCCTTCCCTGCCCCGTCGTATCTTGCTCTAGCGTTTCTTCATGATACACAAAGGGAACCCCATCTTTAGAGAGTCGGATGTCAATTTCAATTCCCTCCATGGGACTCACCAGAGCCTCTTGAATAGCGGCCATGGTGTTTCCTTTGTAGTTACCAGATATCAGCGCTTTATGAGCGGAGTATTTAGGAAATGGCTCCCGATGAGGTGTGGTGCAGGTATAGGGAGCCTCTCGAAATAGGTGAATGACAAAAGAGACGAGGCAGAAGATGACGAATATTTTAAGAATTTTTTTTATTTTTAAAATCATTTCTTTCTATAAAAGAGTCCAAATCCTGGAAAAGAAATAGAAATTCCCATAAGAAAAGATAGAGTCAAAATGGTAATTGGGGCTTTAGGCACCCAAAATCCCAACCCCATAAAGATTACAGCACCTAAAAAACTCATCAGAAGCGCTCTCATTCTTTCTGGTTTGGTCAGATCCTGTTTGCCGTATTTATTCCACAAAAACCATCCCGTAGAAAATCCCGTAAGATGTCCCTGAGCTTCATAAACATAGGGGAAATATTTTGGTACCAAGTAGATGAATAAGGCCGTAAGAGGAGAGAGAAAAATTCCCAAAAGAGGGAGGTTTTTTCCTACAACAGAAATTCTAAGCAAGAAATAATAAGCAACAAGTATGAGAGTTCCAAACCCAATAGCTCCCCCAATATCTCGAATGCTGTGATATCCGAAATGCATCAATGCCCATCCTACTCCCAGCATGAGCAGCCCCACACAAAAGCTAAGCCAAATTTTACGCAGCTCAAGAGCCATCCAGCCATAGAAAGTGACTGTAAAAAGCATATGGCCACTAGGAAACGCCCAAGTATCACTGCTCATCCAGGCAGGGAGAGGCTCTTGCCAAATGGACTTCAGATACAAACTAAAAATCATGGAGAATAGAATTAGGAAGACAAGCCTTCCAAAAGTCTCTTTCCGAAAAGACCAATACCCGACGAGGCTAACAGGAATGATAAAAAGAGCGCTTGTGAAAAATAGAAAACACCATCCCAATAGGTCTAAAGTCAAAATTTACCCCCAAAACGATGGAGTGGAGTTTCTCTCCACTCCGATCATTCTAAATCTTAGACAATGCAACCAGCAAAAGCAATGCCACAATATTGATGATCTTGATCATCGGATTGATGGCAGGCCCTGCCGTATCTTTGTAAGGATCCCCTACCGTATCTCCGGTAATGGCTGCATGATGTGCTGGTGAGTTCTTGCCCCCAAAATGACCTTCTTCGATATACTTTTTGGCATTATCCCAAGCGCCGCCTCCAGAGGTCATGGAAAGCGCCACAAAAACACCCGTCACAATGGTTCCCAACAACATGGCACCTACTGCAGTGAAGGCCTGAGCTTGTCCTGCCGTGAAGAAAATCAACACGTAGACGACTACCGGGGCCAATACAGGCAACAAAGAAGGCAGAATCATTTCCTTAATGGCTGACTTAGTCAGAATATCAACAGCCCGGCTGTAATCTGGCTTTCCTTTACCGGTCATAATGCCTTTGATTTCTTTGAATTGGCGACGCACTTCCACCACAACGGAACCAGCCGCCCGGCCCACTGCCATCATGGCCATAGACCCGAACAAATAAGGCAACATCCCCCCAAGCAAAAGACCAACAACAACGTATGGGTCTTGCAGTCTAAAGCTACAATCTATGTTCGGAAAATAATGCTTTAGATCTTCCGTATAAGCTGCAAACAGGACAAGCGCTGCCAAAGCGGCAGACCCAATGGCATACCCCTTTGTTACTGCTTTTGTTGTGTTTCCAACAGCATCCAAGGCATCTGTCACATGACGTACTGTTTCGGGCAAATCCGACATCTCCGCAATTCCACCCGCATTGTCTGTTACAGGACCATAGGCGTCGAGAGCTACAACGATCCCTGCCAAGGAAAGCATAGTTGTTGCAGCAATGGAAATTCCGTAAAGACCTGCGGCCAAATAAGCACCGATAATTCCAGCACATATGATCAATACAGGAATCGCAGTCGCCTCCATAGAGATAGCCAAACCATGAATCATATTTGTTGCATGCCCTGTCTGAGAAGCTGAGGCTAATCCCCGCACAGGACGGTACTTAGTAGAAGTATAATATTCCGTAATCCATACCAACAGCCCTGTTACTGCAAGCCCAATCAAACAACAGATTTTCAAATCCATACCTGAAATAGACAAAGCACCCGCCGTTAGGCTTGTATCCCCGAACAACACATCTGTGGCCACCATTGTAAGAACGCCTGAAAATACAGCTGTTGCAATGAGCCCCTTATACAGAGCCCCCATGATATTCTTGGACTTGCCTAAGCGTACAAAGAATGTTCCCAAGAAAGATCCAAAAATACATACGCCGCCAATGACCAAGGGATAAAGCATTACCTGCGCATAAGATGCCTCTGTGAAGAGAATGCTTCCCATCAACATGGTCGCAACCAAGGTCACCACGTAGGTTTCAAAAAGGTCTGCTGCCATTCCAGCACAATCGCCCACGTTATCGCCCACGTTATCCGCAATAACCGCTGGATTCCGAGGATCATCTTCGGGAATTCCGGCTTCAATTTTTCCTACAAGGTCAGCCCCCACGTCCGCCCCTTTTGTAAAGATTCCTCCCCCCAACCGAGCGAAAATAGAAATGAGAGACGCCCCAAAGCTGAGAGCAACTAGGGCTTCTAAAATCATCCGAGGAGAATAATTCAGGTTCTGAAGAATATTATAGTAAAGTGCAATCCCCAAAAGGCCAAGCCCCACCACCAACATTCCTGTCACAGCACCTGCTCTAAAGGCTAAAGAGAGTGCTTTCTGTAATCCAGTTCTGGCAGCCTCTGCCGTACGCACATTCGCCCGCACAGAAACATTCATCCCAATGTAGCCAGCAATTCCAGAAAGAACAGACCCTAGGACAAATCCAACACCCACATGAATCCCCATAAAGACCCAAAGAAGTGCTGCAATAACAATTCCAACAATTCCAATGGCTTGGTATTGACGGTTCAAGTAAGCTTGCGCTCCTTCTTGAATAGCGCGGGCAATTTCTTGCATTCGTGCTGTTCCTGCTGGTTGCTTCAAAATACAATGGGCTGTTACAACCCCATAAAGCAACGCCAAAGCACCGCATCCTAAAATCCCTAAAAACAATGTGTGTAAATCCATTAAACCAGCAAGATGAATCATCTGTCTCCTCTTTCCATAAAAAAGTATGTAGTTCTTATAAACAATTTTGAGCAAACTTCCAAGATTTTTTCTAAAAAATTCCTTTAAAAAATCCATCCGAGGCTTTTAAGCTTCTCAAAAACCTGAATAACTGTAATTTGATCCATATCTCTAGGACCTACTTGTGTGTCCCCTTCAAACCCGGCGCGAAGGCCCTCAACAGGGGCATAATGATGAATGGGAGGCATATTCCCAATCAACACCAACCCTTGGCTTCCCACCATGGGGGCTGCATTGGTAATACCCGTATCATTTCCCACAATAAACTTACTTAAAGATAAGATTCCCAGAGAACCCCATAAGTCCCCTATGGCCAGAACTGCAGGAATCTTTTTGGCCTTTAAGTGTTCATAGATATAAGTTCCCTCTTCTTTCTCTGCATCCCCTCCTAAAATAAAAAAAGTAGCCTTCATTTCTTTTGAGATTTTCTCACTAAGTTCAATGTAACGATCCGTTGGCCATTTTTTAGGGACCTCAGAGGAGCTAATCCCCAAGCAGATCCAAGGTTTTTTATAGTTTTTATAAGAATCTTTGATTTCTTTTATTTTAGCAGACGGTACCCGCAAAGGATCTAACTCATTCAAAAAAACGATCCCATTTTTTTCTAATAACCGAGTTCCACGACTTAGGGGATGCGTTTCCTGCTCTTCTTTCGTTAGCATTTTTCCTGCATTCAAAAAGTACTTCTGAAGACCTTTTCCAGGCCCATAAAGACGAGAGATCCCAGCCAAACGCCCCACAAGAGGGTAGCGTAAACTCTGACTATGTAAAATCCACATATCTCTGAATTTATAAGGTTTTAATAAGCTTGCTAACTTCCACAGCCCCCTTACACCATCATGAATCCCTGGTTTGACCTCAAGGTGAATAACTTCTTCAATATAGGGATCCTCTTGGATTAAAAAACGCGCTTGAGATCGGGGACGCGCAAGAAGGGTCACTTTTTTTTCAGGCGTCTTTTCTGCAATAGCATGAAGATGCCGAATAAACCACATGAAATCACCGATTCCCAACTGAGGCTGAACAACTAACGTTTTGCTGACTCTTTTCATGTTTATCTCTCAAATTGTTGGGTTTGACGCAAAGCCTCTCCCAGAACCATAGCTCCTGCAATGGCCACATTCAGTGAGCGAAGCCCGGGCTGCATAGGAATGCGCACTTGGTGATCTGTTTGATCAATAATTGCCTGAGGCAATCCATCCCCTTCTCTCCCTAACACCAAAATGTCATGGGGAAGAAAATCAAAATCTATATAAGAGGTGAATGCTTTTGGAACAAGAGATACGAGCCTGCCTTGAGGTTTTTCCTCAAAAAATCTCTCCCAAGAAGAATGAATTTTTGCGTCCACCTGATCCATATAATCCATACCTGATCGACGCAGTTTACGATCGCTGAGAACAAATCCACAAGGCCCCACAATATCAAGACCAACGCCGACGCAGGCCGCCAATCGCAAAAGAGTTCCTGTATTCTGAGGGATTTCTGGTTGATATAAACAAAGTCTCATTATTTTTTAAAGAGAAAGGCCGAACTTTTTTGCCAATATTCCCACCCTGTTACGATGGAAAATCCCGCTGAGAACCAAAGCCCTATAATTCCCAGCTGTTGTAAGGGTGTATTCATGTCCCCTGCCAAAAGACAGGACAAACTCACCATCTGGATACCGGTCTTCCATTTGGCCAAAGCACTCACGGGGATGGTCACCCCTTCCAGAGACAAATGCTCTCGGAATCCGGACACAAATAATTCCCTGCATAAAATAATGAGAGCTGGAATCAATCCCGTTCCGTAAAGATACCCATTTCCCGCAAGCATCAAAAGCGTTGTAGAAATTAGAAGTTTATCCGCAATGGGATCCAGGAACTTTCCCAGTCGAGAAACCTGATTATTATGGCGCGCAATGATGCCATCAAAATAATCCGTCAAGCAGGCAATGCAGTAGAGGATGATAGCGGCGGCCGTCGCCCACGAAGTTTGGATATAAAACATAGCCACAAAGGGAATCAAAATCAGGATCCGAAGAACCGTAAGAAAGTTTGCAAATGTCATGGTCTTATGTGTAGCATAATGCCATTTAATTGGCTAGGGAGTTTAATACTCAAAAGTTTCACCTAATTAACGATTCATGATATAAGATACTCCAAGAAGAATATAAGGGCTCTTTGGAGCAGGAGCGAGAAAGTCAGAAGGTGCGAGTGACAGAAGTGGATGAAATGTGCCGCCACATTAAAAACAACATAAAGTATGGATATGAAAAGTATATGCTCATACCCTTAGGCGATGCATCGCCTGGAAGCTGGGCGATCGTTCCACTCAAACCCTTCAAAAGTTAATTGATCGAGTAGACCCTTACCAAGAAAATCGGCACTTCACAGATCATTATCTGGCTTATGAAGAGCTTGTCACTTAGCTCAAACCAAAGCCCAAACTCATGGGGCTGAGCGCAACAACTCCCAACAACGTCATTGTCTAGATCGGTTTAAAAGAAGATCCTTAGTAGTGACAAGATCATTCGACATGCTTGAAGTTTTTATGGTTTTGTTCCCTCATTTCCAGAACCCTCGAAACCTCTCCAATCTGATTGCATTAATTAAGTGAAACTCTAGAATTATGAGGTCTATAGTATTATTCTCCCTTTTTTCCACATAATAGAAGTTTTATGGGATTGGTCCCCCTTGAAAAAAGCCCCAATCTATATCATATAGACTATATGAATTCTTTAAATTGGACAGATTTGGGGCTGCCCGCTCCCTCAAAAGAAACTCGCGTAGTTGTGGCCATGTCTGGCGGTGTGGATAGTTCTGTCGTTGCGTCCCTTTTGTCAGAGGCTGGCTATGATGTGGTTGGCATTACTCTGCAGCTCTATGATTATGGCGCAGCTATTGAAAAAAAGAACACCTGCTGTGCGGGCCAAGATATTTATGATGCGGCTCAAGTCGCTCAAAAAATGGGTTTTCCCCATTACGTCCTAGATTATGAATCCGTTTTCCGCACAAACGTCATTGATGATTTTGCCGATAGCTACTTACGCGGTGAGACCCCCGTCCCCTGCATTCGTTGCAATCAGCAGGTAAAATTCAAAGATCTCCTCAAAACTGCCCGGGACCTTGGGGCCACAGCTCTGGCAACCGGTCATTACGTACAACGAAAAATGGGAGACCGCGCTGAGCTCCATCAAGCGGTGGATCCCCTCAAAGACCAAAGCTATTTCCTCTTTACCACACAACAGGAAGAATTAGATTTTTTGCGGTTTCCTTTGGGAGGCCTCACAAAGGCCCAAACTCGAGAGCATGCCCTCCGGTTTGGCTTAGAAGTAGCTGAAAAACCAGACAGCCAAGATATCTGTTTTGTGCCCAATGGCAAATATGCAGAGGTTATTACAAAACTCCGCCCAGGTGCCCTGGAGCCCGGCGATATTGTGCATGTGGGAGGAGAATTCTTGGGTCGCCATCCTGGCATCATTCACTATACTGTGGGTCAACGGAAAGGCCTATCCGTTAACGCGCGCCATGACAATGAAGCCCCTCTTTATGTAGTGCGGCTAGATCCTGAAAAGAACCAGGTGGTAGTGGGACCCAAAGAAGCGCTTGCAACCCAGAACTTTACTTTAAAAGGTTTGAATTGGTTGTCCCCAGACTCTCTTGATGGCTTGGAGTGTGCCGTCAAAACACGCTCTTCTCAAACACCTCTGAACGCCACACTGTCTTTAAAAGAGGGTCGAGCTCATGTGACCCTTCAAACGCCTGAATATGGTATTTCTCCAGGCCAAGCTTGCGTGTTTTATAAGGGAACACGCGTTTTGGGCGGTGGGTGGATTGCCCGCAACTAGGTTCTGTGACATTTTTTTTGAATGAAGATCTTATAAGAATTTTCAGGCAAAAAGACTACACATACGTCAGTTTGGGATTAGATCGAGTTTGAGGGAAGGTTTTTTAAATTTACAGGAGTAGGCGATGA
>CAZEUR010000012.1:0-29283 GCA_964515175.1 uncultured Holosporaceae bacterium
GGCGCTCACTTCTTGGGCGCAGGGAGAGTCTCTTTGGGTCAAAACCTTAAATATCGGGTGTTGTGGTGCTGAAATGGTGCAAGCTAAAGGGGCAAGATATGATTTGGAACAGTTTGGCGTGAAAATGGCACCAAGTGCCCCCCAAGCGGATGTTTTGATTGTTGGCGGTGCTATCAGCCATAAAATGGTGCCTGTTTTACAGAAGATCTACTCAGAAATGTCACAACCAAGATTTGTGATTGCCATGGGGGCGTGCGCTAGCGGAGGCGGGGCCTATCATGAATCCTATGCTATTGTGGAGAGCTGTGATGTTGTGATTCCTGTGGATATTTATATTGCTGGCTGCCCTCCGACGGCCGAAGCGCTTGTGTATGGTATTTTGCAACTTCAAAGAAAGATTCAAAAAACAAGTTATGTGAAGGAAATGACCCATGCATGAATCTTTGGATCAACTGGGAGAATATTTGCTCAGGAGGCTTTCTTCTTATCCGCTCCGCTACAAAGTGGAAAGGGGGGAGTTAGAGCTTACAACGGATAGTAAGTCCCTTCAGAACGTGCTTTCTTTTTTGCAAATTGATACCCATTCGGCCTGTGAGCAGCTGATGGATTTGTGTGCTGTCCCTTTTGAGGCTGGATATGCCCTTGTTTATAATGTTTTAAGTTTGCAACATAATCACCGAATTCGTCTTGTGGTGGAGGCTTTGGATGTCATGCCGTCTGTGAGCAATATTTACAAAAATGCCGCTTGGTTTGAGCGAGAAATTTGGGATATGTATGGCATCCTTTTTTCAGGACATGAAGATTTACGAAGAGTTCTGCTGGGGCCAGACTTTGAAGGACACCCTTTGCGCAAAGATTTTGATCTGTCAGGCGCTCGAAAAGAAGAACAAAAACAAAACGAAAATAGCACAAAAAAGGATCATGGGGCGTGCCATGGTTAATGGGCTAGCGTCAAATTCTCAAGCGTATAAAATGGATTTTGTCCCCACTGGTGAGTCTATTCAGGGGTTTTTGCGGCTTATTTTAGAGGTAGAAAATGAAATAATTTTAGGGGTGGATCCCCATGTTGGATTTTCTCATCGAGGTATTGAGAAACTTTTGGAGAACAAAACCTATCTCCAGGGACTTGCTTATCTCGATAGATTGGATGCAAACGCTTCTTTGATTCAAGAACAAGCCTTTGTTTTGGGAATCGAAAAACTGTTGTCTATAAATCCTCCGCCAAGAGCTGGATATATCCGGGTTTTATTGGCGGAGTTGACGCGCCTCTTGAGCCATTTCCTTAGTGTGGGGACTATGGCGGCCACTGTTGGGTCGTCCGTTCCCTTTAATCTAGCGGTGGAATCTCGAGAGCAAATCCTTGAAATATTTGAAATTGTTTCTGGGGCTCGATTCTTTCCCTTATATTTTCGACCAGGGGGCGTTCAAAAGGATTTGCCTCCAGCTTTCTTTAGAGAGATTGGCAATCTTGTTTGTAACTGCCGAAAAACACTCCAACGGATTGAAGATTTATTGTCTGAAAATTTTATTTTTAAACAGCGAACTGTGGGCATGGGCAGCATCACCTCCGCTGAATGTATGGCCTGGGGTTTGTCCGGGCCCTTGCTGAGGGCGGCAGGGGTTGCTTGGGATTTGCGAAAAATTCAGCCTTATGATGCTTATGAAAAGATAGATTTTAGGATTCCCTTGGGAAAACGAGGAGATGCTTATGATCGCTATTTAGTATATATGGAAGAAATGTACCAAAGTTTAGAGATAATTACTCAATGTTTGCAGAAGATGCCGGAGGGTGACATCCAAAACAGAAAATTAAAATTAAGCGCGCCATCCCCTTCTGAAACAAAAGAATCTATCGAATCTTTAATTGTTCACTCAAAGCTGTATACGAAAGGATTTAAAGTGCCAGAGGGTCGCATTTATTCAGCGGTTGAATCTCCACGGGGAGAATTTGGGATACTTTTGGTGGGGAATGGGAACTCTAAACCTCATAGATGCCGCATTCGCTCTGCGGGATTTTCTACAATCCAAGCACTTGAATGCATTATAAAAGGGCATAAGCTATCAGATTTGCCAGTTATTCTGGCCTCTCTTAACATTTCTTCGGGAGAAATAGACCGATGAGCAAAGCTTTTTCCCAGATAGAACAAGTCGTCGCCAAGACCCAAAAATTTTCTATTTCCAAAGAAAATTTGGGAATAATCGAAAGCTTGAAAGCAAAATATCCAAAACCCGACAATGCGCTTTTGGAAGTGCTTCTGTTGGTGCAAAAACAAAACGGGGGGTGGCTCTCTCCTCCTGCTTTGGAAGCGGTGGCCCAGAATTTGAAGGTGTTGCCTATGCGTGTTTTAGAAGTGGCCAATTTTTACCCCCTTTTAAATGTGACGCCTGTAGGGACTCACTGTGTGCGCATTTGTACTATGGTTTCTTGTTCTCTGAAAGGGAGTGCAGATTTGGGCCGTGCCTGCCAAAAATGGTTGGGTGTGGGGTGGGGAGAAACAACAGTGGATGGAATGTTTTCTTTGAAAGAGTCGGGTTGTTTAGGGGATTGTACCAAGGCTCCTGTCGTTCAGATTAATGAAAATCTTCATGGGGAATTAAGTCCCCGAGATTTGACACATCTTTTGCAGCAACGAGCTGAGGATGAAAAGAAATGAAAAAGAACCGTATTTTTACGAACCTTATTGATCGGGGGGCCGTAACTCTCAAGGCAGCTCAGCAAAGGGGAGACTGGGAAGATATCTCAGAAATTTTGACAAATGGGGCTCAATGGATAAAAGATCGGGTTTCTGAATCGGAACTTCGAGAGAGATCTTCTAGGTTAGGAGAGTATATATCCAAAAAATGGGGACGGGGTGAGATCTCTTATCTTGTGATAAATGCTTGTGAGAATGAACCTGGGGCAGGGATAGACCGGTATCTTTTAAGGTACGAACCCCATAAGATTATTGAGGGGTGTGTTCTGGCCGCAAAAGCCATTGGGGCCCATACATGTTATATCTGCATTCGAGGGGACTATCTTGAAGAGAGGGAAGTTTTAGAGGGGGCTCTTTCGGAGTGTTTTCAAAAAGACCTTTTGGGGGATTTAAAAATCCACTTGCATGTGGGAGCAGGGGGAGCTATCAGTGGAGAGGACTCGGCCCTCCTGGAAAGTCTGGAGGGCAAAAAGGCCATGCCTCGGAGCACTTTTGATCAACAGCTTTATGGGAGTTCTTCGGTTGTTCACAGTATAGAGACGGTGGCTACAGTGCCTACTCTTCTGCGCCAAGGGCCCCTGTGGTTTTCAACTCTTGGAACTTCAAAAAGCAAAGGCACAAAACTTTTTAGTATTTCTGGTCATGTGGCAACTCCTTGTGTTGTGGAAGAAGAAATGGGTGTTTCTTTCAAAGACCTTATTGAAAAACAAGCGGGGGGCGTGAGAGGTGGATGGGAGTTTTTGTTAGCGGCGATTCCAGGAGGGGCCTCTTCTGGTTTTTTGCCAAAGGGATTTTGCGAGGAATTAACGCTCGATTTTGAAAGTCTAGAAGCGATTTCCAGTCGTCTTGGTGTGGGCGGCATTGTGGTTTTTGATCAATCAACGGATATTGTGCGGATTGCGGTGCGTTTGGCTCAGTTCTACAAGCAAGAAAGTTGTGGGAAATGTACACCCTGTCGTGTGGGGACAGGGTGGGTTTCTCAATTATTAGACCGCCTCATTGTGGGGAGAGCAAAGGTAGAGGAGCTTGATCAACTGCAAGAGATTTTAACGCGTATGACGGAAACTTCTCTTTGTGCTTTCGGGGGATGGGCAGCAGCCCCCATTGAGTCACTTCTTAGGCATTTTCGACCAGAATTAGAGCAGCGCATCAGATTGTATAAAATGGCATCACGGCGAGAGAAGGTATGAAAAAAATACAAATCTTTATCAATAATACCCCTGTGGAGTGCGAATCGCAGCAAACTATTCTGGAAGCCTGCCGAGACCACGGTATTGAAATTCCAACTTTGTGTTACAGCAAAAATCTTACAGTTTCTGGAGGATGCCGCATGTGCCTGGTGGAAGTAAAAGGGTATGACAAACTCCAAACTTCCTGTGGAATGCCGGTAGATGAGGGCATGGAGATTTGCACGAATACGGAAAAAGTAGAGGCGGCTCGTAAAGGAGCGCTGGACTTCCTTTTGCTGGATCATCCTTTGGAGTGTCCCCTCTGTGACAAGTCTGGGGACTGCGCATTGCAAGACCAAAGCTTTGCTTACGGGGAAGGCCAGGGGTTGCCCACAGAATACAAACGTGCTGTGGACAACCAAGAGTTTGGACCACTAATCAAAACTTCTATGAATCGCTGCATCCATTGCAATCTGTGCGTGCAATTTGCAGAGGAAGTAGCGGGAACTTCAGAAATTGGAGCCTTTGGACGTGGGGAAGAGACGGAAATTCGAGCTCTTAATGGGGTTGTTAGGTCTGAACTTTCTGGAAATGTTATTGACCTGTGTCCTGCGGGCGCTCTGTTATCGAAGCCTTTTAAGGGGCGCGCAAAACCTTGGGAACTGGAAACTTTTGAAACTGTGGATGTGATGGACGCGGTGGGGTCTGCTATTCGGGTTCAGGTGAAAGATGCCGAGATTATGCAGATTCTTCCTCGAGAAAATGAATGGATTTCAGATAAAACCCGATTTTCCCATGATGGCCTTCTCTTGCAACGACTAGATCAGCCCTACATTCGGATCGATGGCAAATTACAGCCATCGTCTTGGATTGATGCTTTTAAAGCGGTTGTGAAAAAAATGACAACTTTTAAGTCATCGGAAATGGCTTTTCTAACGGGTGATTTGGTGGACATGGAAACAGCCTATGTTCTGCGAGAGTTGCTGAATAAAATGAATGTGCCTCATAGGGATTGTCGTCAAGCATCTCAGTATATGCCGGCGGTGGCACGAGGGGACTATCTTTTCAATACAACCATTGAAGGAATTCAAAAGGCAGATGCTTGTTTGATTGTGGGGAGTAATCCCCGTCTTGAAGCTCCTGTGCTGAACGCGCATCTTTTGAAACGGACTAGACAGGGGAATTTTTCGGTGGCAGTTGTGGGAGAGAAGGCGGATCTCACCTATCCCTATACTCATCTGGATACCAATGCGTTGGTGCTGAAAGAGATTCTGAAAGGAACGCATCCTTTTGCAGAGGTTCTGCAAAATGCCAAAAACCCCATGATCATTGTGGGAAACAAGGCTCTCTGTAGCCTTGAAGGAGAAAGTATTTATGGTGCGTGCCGGGCCATTGCTCATCAATTTAATATGATACGGGAAGACTGGAATGGGTTTAATGTGCTGCACAGGGATATTGGGCGCATTGGGGCTTTGGATGTGGGATTTTTGCCCTTGCAGGATGGATATGATACGGCAGGGATCTTGCGCGGCGCGAAGGCGGGCCAACTAAAGCTTTTGTATCTGGTGGGGGTGGATGATTTGCCCCTTGAAGGGCTAGAAAATACTTGTGTCATTTACCAAGGGCATCATGGAGATGTGGGCGCTAATAAGGCAGATGTTATATTGCCAGGAGTGGCTTATACAGAAAAAAATGCTTTGTATATGAATCTGGAGGGAAAAATAAAAGAGGCCCAAAAGATTATGGAAGGACCAAGGGAGTCCAAAGAGGATTGGAAAATTATTCGAGGTCTTTCTGAAGTGCTGGGGCATAAGCTGCCCTATAACACTCGAGAGGAGATTTTGATGAAGCTTCCTATTTCGACAATCTCTGTTGTGTCTGAACGGGTAGGGTTTCCAGAAATCACACGGGGATTTATGAAGACGGAAGATGAGAACTTTTATAGAACAAATGTTATTTGCAGAGCGTCTCGCACCATGGGGCAGTGCAGTGTGGAGCTTTTAGGAGAGACGTCAAAGGAGAAAGCCCGAGGGTATGCGGAGGTGGTTAGCTAGGTGCAAGCATTTTTAAATGGAGTTTTTGAAGCATTTCGCATGATGGCGACTGTTTTGGGGGTGATTTTGGCCGCCATGTATTTGGCCTATATGGATCGAAAGATGCAAGCAAAGACTCAATTACATCAGGGTCCAAATCGTGCGGGGTTGTGGGGACTTCTGCAGCCTTTTGCAGACCTCATAAAATTTTCTTCCAAAACTATAGATCCCGGTCCTAATAAATTTCTTTTTTCTGTGGCGCCTGGCTTTACCCTTCTTTTGGGGGTAGCGATTTGGGGAGTGATTCCTCTCGAGGCTCATAGAGTGATAGAAAATTTAGACGTTGGCATTCTGTATGCTCTTTTTTTGCTGATGCTTGTCGGGTATGGAGCCATTGTGGGGGGGTGGGCAAGCAGTTCAAATTTTGCACTTCTGGGGGCCATGAGAAAAGGGATCCAGCAGTTGTCCTATCAATTGATTCTTGGATTGATTTTTGTGGCGGTGGTCCTTCTAACGGGAGCCTTGAATCTGACACAGATCGTAGAGACACAAAGATCTTGTTGGTTTGTGATTCCTTTATTTCCTCTCTTTATTATCTTCCTTCTATGCGGATTAGTGGAAGCTGGGAGTTCCCCCTTTGATGCGGAAAAAGCCCAAGAATTGAGAGGTGGATATGGAACAGCCTATTCCGGCATATCTCTTTGGTTTTTTATGCTGAGTGATTATGTTTTGCTTTTGACCTTTAGTGCCTTAGCCACAGTTTTGTTTTTGGGGGGATGGTTGCCGCTTACATCAGGATTGCCCCAGATTCCAGGGGTAATTTGGTTTTTGGGGAAGATGGTGGGTATTCTCTTTGCGTTCCTGTGGATTAAGGCTAGCGTTCCTCAAGTCCCTCAGGATCAGTTTGTATCCTATTCAACAAAGATTTTGCTTCCCTTTACAGTGGGATGGATTATTCTGGTGGCCGCTGTAAAACTAATTTTAGATATATGAGGATAGTGTGACTATACCAACGCTTGACCACGTGGACGTTAAAGGAAAAAGAGTATTGCTTCGAGTGGACTTTAATGTGCCTTTAGAGCAGGGGAAGGTGGGAGATACAAGCCGCATAATAGCCACTCTTCCCACCATTGAAGAGCTTCAAAAAAAAGGAGCGAAAGTTGTTATTCTCTCTCATTTGGGCCGTCCAAAAGGGCATCCCGATTTATCCTATTCTTTGAAACCTGTGGTGGAAGCCCTGCATCAATGTTTGGCAACGCCTGTGGAATTTTGTGCGGACGCCATTGGACCTAAAGCACAGGCTGCCGTGGATGCCTTGAAACCAGGGCATGTGCTGCTTTTGGAGAATGTGCGGTTTTATGCGGGAGAGGAAAAGAATGATGCCCATTTTGCCAAACAGCTAGCAGAGCTTGGGGATATTTATGTGAATGATGCTTTTTCTGTGTCTCATCGCGCTCATGGGTCTGTAGAGGCGATCACCCATTGTTTACCGTCCTATGCAGGGCGGTTGGTGGAGAAAGAGCTGAAGACACTGGATCAACATCTGCATCACCCAGAGCGGCCCCTCATGGCACTTTTGGGAGGGGCTAAAATCTCTACAAAGTTGGTTCTTTTGAAAAGCTTATTGGAGAAAGTAGATCTTATGGCCATTGGAGGTGGTATGGCGGGAACTTTTCTGTCTGCTCAGGGGTATGAGGTGGGACAATCCTTGTGTGAGCCTTCCATGAAGCAAGAAGCGCTTGATATCTTGAAGGAAGCCAAGAAGCGGGGCATTGAAGTGATTTTGCCGGAAGATGTTGTGGTGGCCACCAGTAGTGACGGAGGAGTGCCCTACGAGACGGTTTCCATTGATAACATCGGGACTGATCAGATGATTTTGGATGTGGGGCCGAAGACTCTGGAGAAAATTCTCCATATGATCGATAAAGCAAAAACACTTGTGTGGAATGGGCCTTTGGGGCGTGTGGAAGTGGAGCCTTTTGATCGAGGAACAACGGTCCTTGCAAAACACATTGGAATGCGGACAGAGGCCGGGAAATTGTCCAGTATTTCAGGAGGGGGGGATACAGCGGCGATCTTAAATCAAGCGAGATGTTTTGATCAATTTACGTATGTTTCCATGGCCGGCGGTGCATTTCTTGAGTGGCTTGAAGGACATCCCCTGCCGGGAATTGAAGCGTTGAAAGCAAAAAATGTTACAGCAAGTCGGCAGGGCTAACCGGCACCCATCCGTCTCTGGAGTTATATCGTGTGGCTGTATATCTTCCTTCAGTGAGGAGGCGGTAGAGGACGCCGTCACGGCCCCCTAAGTGAGCAACGCCAATGGCGCAAAGTAATTTATCAATAGGAGCTTTCTTTGCAAGGTTAATAAGGCGTGGGTACCATCGGGCATTGTCTCTCAAAATGCGAGTGTTATCTTTCCCGATAGTTGCAAGAAGATACCTATCGCCTAACAGGTAGAGTATAGAGCTATTTATTATTTCTAACTGCATTAAAAAACCTCTATTCCCTACAAATTCTAGCACAGAATCATAATCAGAGTCATCCTCTTCAAGCTCCGCTCTTGAAGAGTTTATAATCTCTAGAAGGCCCTCTGAATCCCTGCCTTCTTCGGCAGTCTCTAAAGATTTTCTTGTGCAACGAGAAAAGTTTTGTCGTAGAGACGCATCCATTCCCTTGCCATAGTGCACAGCAAAGAAAGCATCAAACACATGTGACAATTTGATTTTATCAAGGCCTAGACTTGTTAATCCAAGTTCTTCCATGACTTGGGCTACGATATCTTTTATGAGCTCTAATTCCTCTGTTAGAATTAAATCAGTAGAGATGTTTTGAAAGTATTTTTGTTCTCTTTCTGTCAAGCTATCAAACCATGTGGCTTGGGGATCGTACCAACAGCTGAAAGATTGTTTTAAGATTTCTTTCGCATCCATGTTTTGAAATTCTTCCTCATTTTCGTGGACGCCTCTTTCAGTGACAAAAATATTGCAACTCAGGATTGTATCTTGGACATACGTGGGGAGCATGTCCAGGGGCAAAGTATGCATACTTCCAAGCAGAAAAAAACTTTTACAATCTTTTGTGACACGAAAGAAGTACGGATTAATCACATCTTTTGTAGATTTGTATCCTTTTGCGAGGCGCTCTGCTTCTAAAAATTTTGTCAGCTCCCATTCTAGCCCACGTTGACCTGTAATATCAAAGGCCATAAAGAGGTCGTCTATTAAACGAGTGTCTGCAATTTGAGCTGCAAAAGATTGGTTCACCAGGTATGTGGAAAGACGTTCTGCATCTTCTAAATCGGGGTTTCTTTTTGGTAAAATCTGAGTGCCCGGTTTATATTCTACAATGGCCAAAGAGTCATCAACACCTGCGGAGCTCGCAAGGATTCCACTCAAAAAAACCAAAATAATCGTCAAATGTTTCATCGTCATATGAATTATATAGGAAGTTATTTTGGAAATTCAAGCCCCTATCGGCAGGACTGAGTTTGAGTGAGCGCCTAAAAGAAATCTCACGACCCTTGTCGCGGGGCTTTGGGTGATGGATTTTCCCTAGAGCTTCTTTGCAAATTTTAATGAAATCTGGTTAGAGGTATATTGAGTGCCAATCTCTCCGGTGTAGAGAGCGCTGCAGGAATATCCGTCATCAAACTTTACACTTGATTCCAGAGTCAGGGCAATATCTGTAGTTGCTACTGTGGTTGATTCAAAGCTGGTGCCGCTAGATGTTGCAATGATTCCTTTTTTTAGAGGGTTTTTATTGATAAGGCTTAGGGCTGCGGCGGGAATCCACTCCATATCTTCAAATTTGTAATCTTTGGATAATTTTGCGCCAGCTTGGGATCTCAACATACTGGAGTCAGTTCCTTTTATATAATCCCCATTAATTCCAGTTTCTTGATATCCTTGTTGATAAGAATATACATAATTAAAAGCAGCAAATAGGTCTATTTTGAAATCCTTTAGGTCAAAAGTATATCTCCCCGCAATATGAGGAGAGATCTGATATCCACCATGGTTGTTGGAAACAAAGTTATTTAATCCGGTGTTTCTGGTTCCTCTGTAGTTTTCCATTCCAGCAGTTAACGCTATTTCTGTGCTCCATTGATCTCGAAACCAAGTTCCAAAGAGGGAAGCAAATCGGTCATTTATTCTGTTTTTTCCGGCGTTTTCATCACACGTTAAGGCTGTTCTAGAATACCCAAGGGCTCCTCCCACAACCACGTCATATCTCAATTTGTGGTCAAAACCAAACATCACACCACCAGTTCTTGTATGGAATCCAGGGGTTCCTTGATTTTTCACTTGTCGTAACTGCATGGCGAAAGGCTGAGCCCAAATTCCAGTTTTCTCTCCTCTGAGCCTTGACCATTTTCTGAAGTTATCCTGAGCCTCTTGAGCCACAGCACCATTGGTAATATTGGCAAATTCTTTTGTAAGATCTGGCGCTCGAAAAGGATTGGACCGGAAAGCGGAAGAGAAAGAGTCATTGGAAATATGATCATCTTCTTGAGTACTTTGGATCGTTCTGGAAAGAACTGTTGTTACAAGTAAACTTGAGTTTGTTGAAGCTGTGCTATATGTATCTGCTGTTTTGATTGACTCTGGGGAGGAAGATCGTATGAATTTGAAAACAATTGAGCCTTCTTCGCCCATCATAGGAATGGCCTTCAATCCTGCAGGAGCTCCTGTAATGCTTTGAATGGCCGTATTTATATCTAACCCATTGCAATTAAAAAATAATCTATAGACATGTGCCTCTGGGGCATATGTGCCTGAGATGGGGCATAGAACGATCTTTAGGCCCTGAACATCGTTTATTTGGTTATATAAGTCCAAATTTGTGGAGTTTCCTGCATCATCGATGGCAATATTTAAGATGCCTCCCGTTGTTGGTGCCTTAAATCCAATAACGTTAGAGCGTCCAATAGTTTGATTTGAAAAATCAAGGGTTGCCCCAGAACCTAGGGTTGTTTGGGCGTTAATCCAGGCGCCCCCCCTAAAGGAACCAACTGAGCCTTCACCCATGACAGTATAGTCTCCCAATTGTTGCAGAGAGGCCGTGGAGCTCATGACAAGATTGCCTGAAATGTTGACGGCGCCCCAAAAATTTACTGTCCAGCTATCATTGGAAATTGTACTGGTTCCCGTCCCAGAAGCATTAATATGAGACAAATAATCTAATGTATCGGTGAGTCCTGTGAACTGAATTTCCCCCCCTTGCAAATTGATGTCTGAGCTGGGGATAACGAGTGCATTTGAATTTGATATTAGAGTGGCGGAACTATTAATCGTGGTGCTTCCTGAATAGTTATTGCTTGGATTTTCTAATATAACTCTGACGGGCTTAATGCCATCTCCTATAATCAGCCCTCCATCGCCCCTTATTTGACCCGTAAAGGTGCCTGTTGGCGTAGCATCGGCCGCTACCGATTTAATTTGTAGCCAGTCAGCTGGTATGGTTTGAGTTAAGCTATTGGTGATATCTTGCGTAAGCGATATGATGTCGCCCCCATGAGCGAACTCCTTGAGCCCAGAGGCCATAATCAAAATTATTGTAATGAGAAATTTTTTCAATAGATTTTTTATCACCTGTTATTGTACTCCTTTTCTTTTCTCTTCTCTTCTTTACGGTAACAGGATCAGGGGAAAGAGGGCAAGAAAATATCTTTGTTTAAGAAGTTAGGGGGAGGGGGCACGCCTAGGCTGCTATCAATTTTGATCGTGAAAAATGTTGACAAAAGGCATCCATTGTAATGCTATTTTTATATGAGAGATGAAGTAATCTATTGCTTTAGCCCAGACAAGAATAAGAAACTTATCGATTCCAGGGGCGTTAGTTTTGAGGAGATAATTTCTTTATTAGAGAATCATGGCCCTCTTGATGTGTTGGAAAATTCCAAACCAGAGTATCGTCATCAGAAGGTCTATATTATAGATTTTTCAGGTTATATTTTTATTGAGAAGGAGTCTCAAATTCTTCTGATAACTATTATTCCCAGTCGGAAAGCAACAAAAAATATTTGCCTTATGGAAAGGATAAAAATTATGACGCCTAAAAAGAAACAGGATTTACACTTAAATGCCGAGGAAAAATCCCTGTTGGATTCCTTTGAGAATGGGGAATAGACAAGCGTAAAGAAACTAAATGCAGAAAAATCCAAAGCTCGTCAGGCCGCTGCTAATTACTTGCGTAAAGGGGCTCGAATTAATATTTGAATATCGGAAACGGACTTACAACAAATTAAACAAAAGGCTGCCCACGAGGGATTGCCCTATCAAACATTAATAGCCAGTACTTTGCATAAGTATGCGGCGGGGCATAGCTGAGGGGTCTTAAAACACCCGTACCCCACCACTGCCATCAATCTCAATGATGGAGGTGGCGATGTTTTCCACAAAATCACGATCGTGAGAGACGAACACAAGAGTCCCTGTGTAGCCTTTAAGCATTTCTCCCAATACTTCTGTGCTGAGAATATCTAAGTGGTTAGTAGGTTCGTCTAACAACAAAAAATTAGGCAAACGAGAAAGCAAGCAACAGAGCGCCAGACGGGATTTTTCGCCACCTGATAAAACTTTCACTGGTTGACTCAGGGCTGACCCTTTGAACATAAAGGTTCCGAGGAGCGCCCGTTGGGTTTGATTGCTGAGCTCGGGATTTTGTTGTTCAATAGTGCCGAGAACGGAGAGATCTTTATTGAGATTATCGGCAATATCCTGGGTGTAATGCTCCATATGGATACCTGTTCCAAAGGTAACGGTACCGGAAAGGGGAGGGATCAGACCACTAATGGTTTTAAGGAGTGTACTTTTTCCCATACCGTTAGCTCCCACAATGGCAATCCGTTCACCCCGGTGAATGGTGAGAGAAAACTTTCGGATCAAAGGCTTTGTATACCCCACATCCACATTTTCCAGCTTCACCACATCTTTCGGGCTTTTGGGAAAATTAAAGTTAGGAATGCGAAGGGACACGGTAGAGGGATCCATCTGAATGCCAGACAAAACCTTTTCCAGCTTCTCAATCATCTTAACGCGACTGCGAGCTTGGGCGGCCTTTGAGGCCTTTGCCCCAAACCGGTCCACGAAGCGCTGCATATGCTCTTGCTTCTTCTGAATGTTTTTGGCTGTATTTTCCGCCGTTTGTTGGTTCTGCTCTTTCTGCGCTAAAAAGTCGTCAAAATTTCCTTTGTAGGCTGTAATGTTTCCTTGATTTAAATAGAGCGTGATGGTGGACACATTATTCAGGAAAGATTTGTCGTGAGACACAAAGAGAAGAGTGCCTGGGAAGCGGAGGAGATAAGATTCCAGCCATTCAATGCTGGGAAGATCCAAATGGTTGGTGGGCTCATCCAGAATCAAGAAATCAGGCTTTGCGATCAAGATCTTAGCGAGCTCTAGCCGCATGCGCCAACCACCTGATAGAACCGTGGGAGATAGAGGTAGTTGCTCTACCTTAAATCCAAGGCCTAGCAGAATCCTTTCTGCAGCGCCTTCCAATTGATAGCCCTCTAGGTTGTCATAACTCTTTTGCGCTGTTTCATATTCTTCATAAAGCTCCTCGGAATACTCTTCTTCCATTTTGGCGAGAGCGGCTTCTAGGCGATCTTTCATCTCTAAAACTTCCTTATTTCCCGCCAAGCATTCTTGAAGAATCGTTGATTTTGGATCAGGGTTAGGAGATTGGGGGAGTACAGAAAACCGCAGCCCATTGGGTTTTACGATCTGACCCATATCCGCCTTATCAAAGCCAGAGATAATGTTGAGGAGCGTTGTCTTTCCCTGTCCATTGGCACCCACAAGTGCAATGCGCTCCTTTTCTGGAAAATGATAGGTGACATTATTCAGGATCGTTCTGTCCCCGAAGGACTTTAAGATTTTTTCGATACGAATCATAATATAGCTCGCCTTTTATAATCTTGTTATGCGTTACTCGGTCGCTCACCTATTATCTATAGACGTCGCTCCCTCGTGCCTATAACAAAATTAAAATGGCTTTGCTATATATAATAGATCGCCCTTTAGCGCGTTCTCGATAAAAAGAGGCTTACTCTACCAAAATTCAGCAGAATTGCAAGGATGTTCCAAATTAGGTCTACCCATAAAGTCTTAGCGTCTCTTGATTTATTTTCTCGTCAGAAAAATTCTTTAAAACTGATTCTCTGGCCGCATCTCCCAATTTTTTTGCAAACTCATGGTCTCGGAGCAACCAGTCTATGGCATCCGCTAAGGCGAGGGCATTATGCGGGGGGACAAGAAGTCCCGTTTGTTTGTGAGTCACAATTTCTCGGCATCCAGGTACGTCTGTCGTGATGATGGGGAGTCCACAGGCGGCGGCTTCTAGCAAAGACTTTGGGAGGCCTTCTCGATAGGAGGGCAAAATGGCGATGGTGGAGGCCCTATATAAGGTTGCCACGTCTTCTTGTTTCCCGGTCCATGTGCAGAGTTTGGCCAGCATCCATTCTTTGAGTTTCGATTCTGGGATAGCACTAGGGTTTTGAGGGTCCAGGGGGCCTACCAATACTAGCTCTAGGGGAATGCTCCGTGTGAGGAGGATGCTGTGGGCCTCTACGGCTTCTTTTATGCCTTTATCCCAGAGGAGGCGGGCTACGAGCGTTACCTTGGGGATTCTTTTGGGGGGCTTTGATGCGGGTGAAAATATCTTTGTGTCTACGCCAGATCCGCGAATGAGGATGAGGTTTTTGGAGGGAAGGATTTTTTCAAATAAGCCGTAGTCATCCTTGTTTTGAAGAATGAGCTTTGTGTGGGCGCCTCGAAATAGAATTTGGAAAGCCCGCATTAAGAAAAAACGTATGAAACGAGCTGAAAACTTTGTTGAAATAAACAGATATCCAAGACCCGCAAAAGTATTGACGCGACGAGGGATGCGCGCGAGTAGGGCAGAAATGGATCCATACAGAATAGGCTTCATGGCAATATGATGAACGATGTCTGGTCCTTCTGTTTTATAAATCTGGTAGATTTCTCGAAGGGCCAACAGTTCTTGGAAGGGATTTGTTCCAGATCTATTCAGATTCTTGAGAGGAATTACGGTAATCTTTTCCTTTTGAAATGACTCTGTTAAGTCCTGGGGATCTGTGGCAACCAAAATGGTATGGCCTGCTTGTTGAGCTGCCTTTGCAAGGGACAATCGATGGGAAAAGAAGTATCCTGCCTCTGTCACCAGATAGAGGATCTTTGCCATTATTTGCCACAAACGATGAACGAATGCCGCTCAAAGGAAATGCCGCTTTCTGGATGGAATAGGTGGCAGTCATTGGGATTCATCTTCAGATTGATGGTGTCCTCCACCTGAATTTTTGAGTCTCCCGCCATACGCATCAAAAGAGCTTGATCATCGGAAATCTTGACGTAAATAAAAGTTTCACTGCCCAAATGCTCCACCATGTAAACAGTCCCTGTGAAGATGGCCGACTGTTCATCGCACTCCACCAGGTGTTCAGGACGAATTCCGAGTTCTGCCATGCTTCCTGCTCCCAAATCATTCATGTCCTTGGGAAGAGATACAGGGAGTTGTAGGGTCTTCTTATGAGGCAATTTAAGAGTTACCACATTGTTTTTCAGATCTTTAATTTCCACCTTGATGAAATTCATCTTGGGCGACCCAATGAATCCTGCTACAAACTTGTTGATGGGATGGTGATACAAGTACAGAGGCGTTCCTACTTGTTCAATATATCCACCATTTAACACAACAATTTTATCGGCAAGAGTCATTGCTTCCACTTGGTCATGCGTTACATAGATCATGGTGGTGTCGAGTTTTTCTTTGAGCTTTGCAATCTGCATGCGCATGCTGATACGAAGTGTTGCATCCAAGTTTGATAAGGGCTCATCAAAGAGGAAGAGCTTTGGGTCCCGGATAATAGCGCGACCAATGGCAACGCGCTGACGTTGACCTCCGGAGAGCTGTTTAGGTTTTCGGTCCAAAAGACGGGTAACCTGGAGAACTTCCGCCGCATCCATCACGCGCTTATGAATTTCTTCTTTTCCATATTTGCTGCGCCTTAAGGCAAAAGCCATGTTGTCATAAACGGACATATGGGGATATAGGGCATAAGATTGGAAGACCATGGCAACGCCGCGTTTTGCAGGGGCAACATAGGTCACATTGCGGCCTTCGATTTGGATTTCGCCTTCTGTTACGTCTTCAAGCCCTGCAATGAGACGTAGAAGGGTTGATTTTCCACATCCAGAAGGGCCTACGAAAACTGTAAATTCGTTATCTTCAACTTCGAGGTTTACGCTGTGTAATACCTCGGTTTTTCCAAAGGACTTATTTACATTCTTTAAAACTAACTTTGCCATTTTTTTCCTTTACGATTAATCCTTAACCTTTAACAGCACCGGCCGTGAGACCGGACACAATTCGACGCTGGAAAATGATCACCAACGCAATAAGAGGAAGGGTGACCACAACAGAGGCTGCCATAATCTTGCCCCAGGGAAGCTCATGTTCGGACGCGCCTGTCATGAGAGCAATGGCTACTGGTACGGTTCGAGATTGGCTTTCGACTGTGAACGTGAGGGCAAACAAAAATTCATTCCAGGCGGCAATGAAAGCTAATAACCCAGTGGTCACAAGGGCAGGCCACAGCAGAGGTAAAAAGATGCGGAAACAAATAGTCCAGGTATTGGCACCATCCAGAATGGCTGCTTCTTCAATTTCTTTGGGTAATTGACGCATAAAAGTGGTCAAAATCCACACGGTGAAAGGCAGGGTGAAGATAAGATATGAAAGACCGAGCCCGAAGAGATTGTTATAAAGTCCAAGGCTTCTGATTAGCTCAAACATTCCAGATAGGACGGCCACTTGGGGAAACATGGAAACACAGAGGATGGATCCTAACAAAAGAGAGCGACCCTTGAAACGAACTCGTCCCAAGGAATAAGCAGCGCTAACGGCGAGCAACAGACACGTAGATACAGTGCCAACTGCCACACAAATTGAATTCAGAATGTTTCGTCCAAAGGGTTGCTCTTTAAAAATATCCACATAGTTATTCCAGGCAAAGGTGGGGGGAATGAAATCCGTTCGGAATAAATCCGTTCCAGATTTTAGGGAAGAAACAATGGCCCAGTAAAAAGGGAACAGGGCAATGACCATAATCAAAAAAGATGCGGAGTAAAGAATAAATCGTTGTGTCTTCGAAACCATCAGTGATCCTCTCGTGCCTCAGCTTTTGTGCGACCTAGGGTTAAGAAAATAACACTAACAAGAGCGATAATAAAGAAGAGAAGAGTCGATGCTGCAGACCCAAGTCCTACGCTCTGGAATTCAAAGAGTTGTTGGCGGGCAAAAACAGACATGGACATGGTTTCCTCACTGCCGCTGGTAAGAATATAGAAAATGTCGAAGACGCGGAGCGCATCCAGAGTTCTGAAGATCACTGCAACTGTAATGGACGGCTTTAGAAGAGGCAGCGTTACGCGCCAGAAAACCCGCAGGGGATGAATTCCATCCACTTTAGCCGCCTCAAAACATTCTTGGGGAAGCATTTGAAGCCCAGCTAGCAAAAGAAGAGCCATAAAGGGGGTTGTCTTCCAAACATCCACAATAATGAGCGCTGTCATGGAGAGGAAAGGATCGGCAGTCCAAGCAAGGGGTTGAGAAATGAAGCCAATTTTAAGCAACATATAATTAATGACTCCGTAGATATCATTGAACATCCATCGCCACATTTGGGCAGAGACGATGGTGGGAATGGCCCAGGGAATCAAGACTGCTGTCCGAACCCAAGCGCGTCCTTTAAAGTGAGAGTGGAGGATGAGAGCAATACCGAGGCCAAAAATCGTTTCAAGGCTCACGGAAATAAGCGCGAAACAGACCGTATTCCATACAGCTTGCCACCAGCTTTCATCCTTCATGAGGAAGAGAAAGTTATCAATGCCAATGAAGTCGTATTCTTGCATATTTCCCAAAGAAATATCTGTAAGAGAGAACCAGATGGTGCGCAGAAGAGGCCAGCCAGCAATCATGGATAAGATAAGGAGAGTAGGGGCCACAAAAAGCCATGCATAATAGACACGGGATCTTGTGAGTTGAGAAGAAAGCTTTCTATTCATTTCGGAGCCTTATACCATCTAGTTCCATCTTTGCTGATGAAATTTAATTTTTTTGAAGCCTTTGACAGCGTTTTTTCAGCAGGAGCTCTTTTGGATAGGGTTGCGTGCACCATGTTCCAGAAAATAGCGCTCGCCTGGCTATACTTAGGGCCCGTTTGAGCGGCAGGACGGGGGGTTGCGCCTCTCAAAACGTCCAACATAATGCTAGCCACAGGACTAATAGCCAAAACTTCAGGATCTCTATAGAGGTGCGTCATGGTGGGATAATATCCATGCTCAATGGCCCGACGCTTGAGTTCAGGCGCACTGGTAAGGAACAAAATAAGATCAATAGCGTCTGCTTTATGTCTTGAATATTTGGATACGGCAAAATTAGACCCGCCCGTTGTGCCGGACGATTTTCCATCTTTACCGCCTTGGGGCAATTGAGTGATACCAATTTTTGTGGCCACTTCACTGTCTGGGCTTGTTAATACGGGCCATGCATACGGCCAGTTCCTCATGAAGATGGCTTGTCCCAATTGGAAAACACCACGTGCATCTTCTTGCTTATAGTTAAGAACTCCTTTGGGAGATAGCGTGCCGATCCAGCTGGCAATTTTGTTAACGATATAAATGGCGGAGGGGTTATCAATGCTGACATGCCCATTGGGCTCTACAATTTGCCCTCCCTGTTTATAAGAGCTGACCCACTCTAAGGCATTACAGGTAAGCCCTTCATCAGCGCGGCCTTGGAAGATGAATCCCCAGAGCTGATCGTTGCCTTGAGCATGTTCTTCTTTCATGATTTTTTGAGAAGTTGCTTCGAGCTCTTCCCAGGAAGCAGGCACGGGGAGATTATATTTTTCTAAAAGATCCTTACGATAATAGAGAAGACCTACCTGCACATAGAGGGGCAGGGCCACAATCTTGCCATTTACAGTGGCGCTCTTAATGATTTGAGGGATATATTGGTTTTTCTGCTCTTGAGGCACGTAAGGTGTTAAGTCAACTAAATGGTTAGCCAAAAGACCTGGCCAGATAACATCAATGGGGTAGATATCAATATCTGGAGATTCTGCGGCCAAATGTTGTTGGAACAAGGTTAATTTTTCATTGGATCCCGTTGGAACAGGAACAACCTTTGCTTTTTTGCCGGTTTTGGCACGCCACAGAGCAACACCTTTTTCGCATGCCTCAAATTCTTGAGCCACCATACCGCAGGCAATCACCACGGTATCATCGTCGCTGTTTATATCTGGGGACGCTTCTTTTTTACAGCTATTTAAAATCAAAAAAAGACAGAGCGCAGAAACCAACGCCCTACAAAATACGACCGATTTGTTCATCAAAAATTTCATTAGTTCGCTTGTAATAGAATTTGCAACTTTATGCAAGTCCCTGTGTTAAAAAGATTTCTTGTTATTCTGCCTCATTTAAGGCAAATTAAAAGTATCAGATGGTTGGGCCGTTGCTCTGCGCCTTTGGGTGTGGAGAGGAAAGTCCGGGCTCCAAAAGCGAGGATGCTGGATAACATCCAGCGAGGGTGACCTTAGGGAAAGTGCCACAGAAAATAACCGCCAGAAATTCTGGTAAGGGTGAAAAGGTGTGGTAAGAGCACACCGCATTTTTGGCGACAAAAATGGCAAGGTAAACCCCATCCGGAGCAAGACCAAATAGAAACAGCGTGGATCTAGCTTTGATTGCTGTTTGGGTAGGTTGCACGAGGTGTCTGGTAACAGGCATCCCAGATGAATAATGGCCCCCCGGCAACGGGGACAGAACCCGGCTTATAGACCATCTGATTTTACTTAAAAAAAACGAGCAGGGGTATATGCGTAATTTTTCTCAATTGGAGCCAATAATTCTAGTCATCTTCCTGTTAACCGGGAGACTAGAGGCTGCTTCGGGTGAGTGGCTGGCTACTTTTAAATCAGGGTTGGGAATGGCAGCAGGAAGAGCCGGCAGTTCTGTTCTTTCTGCGGCAGCGAGTGAAGGACAGCTTGTGATGTGCCGTCGGATGGCCTCTGTTCCGGGTGGAATGAATTCCATGTCTTATCAACAGAGTTGTGGAAATGCAGCATTTTTATGTCAACAGCAGGCCATGGTAAATCCAGGAACCATGTCGGACCCTTACTGTGCCATGGTTTCAGGAACGGGTGCTATGATAGGGCCTTGGGGTGGCTCTGTTTCCCCTATGATGGTGGGGATGACCCCTCCGCCTCTCTCAACGAGTCCGGGAGGGCCTAATGCTGGGTGGGGTGGGGTGCCAGCGCCTATTCCCTATGGCATGATGGGGGTGAGTGGAGCTGCTGGAGGCGGTCTCTTTGGCGCTGGTGGTGTGGGAGGCACTTTGGAGGGGCTCGGAGAAATGGCGGGTATGAACTTTTTAGGAAGCTTCATGGGCGGCGGCGGCGGAATGCAAAATCAACAAGGGTACTCTCAACAAAACTATCCGCAGCAAGGATATGGGGTCAGCACCCTTGATGAAGCCTTAGGCGAAGACGATATCTAATCGTATATAGGGCCTTTCCTGGACCTTAAATAAATCAAGGTGAAACAGAGAACGCTTGTACCCATCAAGAAGAATGCAGGGACATAAAGATTGTTGTAGTGGTCTATGCCAAGCTTCATAAGAGCAGGCCCCATGCCACCGCCAAGGGCAATTCCAACGGAATAGTTGAAAGAAATACCGCTATAGCGATCTTCCACAGGGAAAATGGATTGCACGAAGGCATGTTGAGGGCCTGCGATGCTTGCCACGCACAGGCTCAAGACGATCTGAGCCACAACCATAATCCACAGGGTCGGTATTTGCAGCAAGAAATAGATGGGTGAAGCGAGCAAAAACACCATCATGCAAGAACCCAACATCATTTGTTTTCTGCCTACCTTGTCTAAAATAAATCCCATGAAGGGGGCTGCAAACATGTATACGGCAATGCCTACCCAGGAAAACCACAGAGAGTCCGTTTTGGGAAGATGAAGGTAGTCATAGAGATATACGTCTAAAAATTTATAAAGTGTATAAGAGAGAACACCATTCAAAAGCCCGATGGAAATGGTTGTAATGGACGATAACCAGTTGCGGGTAAAAGCGGAGAAAAGGGGATTGCTTTTGACTTTCTTTTCTTTCAAAAACTTTTGAAACTCAGGACTTTCGGGGATAGACAGGCGAATATAAAGGCCCCCAAGGCTGACTATGGCGCCGGCGCAGAAAGCGGCACGCCATCCCCAGGCAGGCATTCCAGGCTGCCTTAAAAGAAGTCCTACGGAAGTTGCAATCAACGCACCAATGATGCTAGCGCCGGTAATGAGTCCCCCCGTAAATCCGGGGTATCTCTTGCCCACATGCTCGAGGGCGAAAATAGCGGACCCATTATATTCTCCGCCCGTGCAAAGACCTTGGAACAGACGGCATAGAACTAAGATAATGGAGGCAGCAATACCCCAAGAGGCATAACTGGGGAGGATTCCAATAATAAGGGTAGGGATTCCCATGAGTGATATGGAGAGAACTAGGGCGATTCTGCGACCCCAACGATCTCCAATGTATCCAAAAATGCTTGCCCCGAAAGGACGCATGATAAATGCCGCAAGAAATCCTATATACCCAAAGGCTTGGCCAGAGGTACCGGAGGTGCTTGGAAAAAATTCTTGCCCAATCACTTCAAGAAAGACCGCATACAGCATGAAATCATAAAATTCGAGTGATGTTCCAACAATGCTGGCGAGTAAGGTTTTTGTGCGTTTAATCATCCCTTAAGAACTCCTGACTTAATTTAGAGGCTGATTCTAATGGCGGAGGCACTGAATGTCTAGAAAAAGTTAAATGCCTTAAGCTTTTTCGATCTATTTGAAAAATTTAAACCTGTTTTTCCAAAAGTGATAAAAGATAAATTTTTTCAACTTTTATTTTGAAACCATTTGAAGTAGGGTCTACTCTACTTGAGCTAACAGGAGTTAAAAATATAAGAAGGGGTATATGAAATGAAGACAGCTTACTATAAAGCGGTGACGTTATTTCGTCGAGAGAGTCAAGAAGAGGTCATTCAAGATTTAGAGGCCAGATTGCATGAAATTATTTTATCAAGAACTTCAGGAGCAGCCAGTCGATACAAAAGAAAAAGCATCGAAGAAATTTCGCGTCAGATTCATTTTTGTATCAAGAATTATTATTTTGAGGAAGACCTTTTGAACTATCTTATCAGTTTAGATGCCTTTATTGCACGATACGGTAAAATTTAGGACAGCCGGATGTACCATTTTCTGAGAGAGACCATGAACAGGTGTGAAAATGAAATATGAGTTTGAGGTATAGATGCTTAGGGGAGAATTAGATCATTTTATAGGGGGGCGCATTAAAGAGCATCGCAAAAAAACAGGTCTAACTTTGTTAAAGGTTAGCAAAGAACTTGGGATTTCTTTGCAGCAACTTCAAAAATATGAACAAGGTAAGACCCGGATTGCTGCTGCACTTCTTTTTGACTTGACGCAAATTTTTAAAGTTCCCTTCACTTATTTTTATGAGGGTTATGATTCCCTTATGGCATGGAAAAAAGTATATCAGGACGATATTAAATCTACGCGCACAGCACCTCTGAATGTTTTAATGGTAGAAAGTGATAGTATAGATAGGTT
This sequence comes from uncultured Holosporaceae bacterium, assembly GCA_964515175.1. Lineage (GTDB taxonomy): Bacteria > Pseudomonadota > Alphaproteobacteria > UBA7879 > UBA5542 > CAIWGV01. Next base: position 22,608 of record CAZEUR010000012.1, read on the forward strand.
TAACATTACAAATGCTATTTTGGAATTTGATAGAACCGTTAATATCTTTGTTTTAGAGCAAGAGGCTCAAGTTTATTCTTTTTTGAAAAGCGACACCCAATTTTACCCTTTTCCAAAGCCCGATGTTATCTTTCTGGCACTGGATTCTGAGAACTTGGATGGACTTTACCTTCTTAAGGAAATAAAAAGAGACCAAAAAACCCAGGATATTCCGGTTATTATGTTTGCCCGCAGCAGCTCTAAGGAAGATCTTCTTAAGTGCTACAGACACCACGCAAGCGGTTATATACAGAAATGTTGTGGTGAGAGGAAGATTTTGAGTTCTCAAATTAGCAGGGCAGTTTCTTATTGGTCATCCGTTAATCTCCCCCATATGTAGCATGAATCCATTCTTGGTTTTGATCACCCAGAAAAAAGGTGGGAGCTCAAGTCTCAAGATAAGTTGCTTCCCTAACTTCAATTTTGAGAAATAATCAAAAAAACTTGTATACATTCCCTTGAACAAAGTTGGAATTTTTCTTATAGTCTAGGGGATTTATTTTGGAGGTATGATGCACGCCGCGATTCCCTTAACGGAAATTGCTCTGATCGTTTTATGTGCCCTTATTTGTGGGCTCATTTTCACACGTCTTAGGCAACCAGCAGTTCTAGGTTATGTTTTAGCTGGAGTTGTCTTAGGCCCTCATCTGTTGAATCCAGAAGCCGCGGGAATGCAGCCGATTATCAAAGGACTTGCCGAGTTAGGCGTATTTATGCTGCTTTTTTTGTTGGGCATGGATATGAATCTTCGATTCTTTCGAGAAACGTGGGCAGTAACAGTGGGGTGCGTCTTATTTCAGGTTCTCTTAAGCCTCTCAACGGTTTATTTTATCTCTGTGTTTTTTAATTGGTCTTTTGGACTTGTTTTTGTTCTGGGTTGTATTGTCACTCTCAGCAGCACGGCGGTGGCCATCAAAATGCTTGAAAGCTTGGGAGAGCTCAAGACAGAAAAAGGGCATTTGACCATCGGTATTCTGATTGCTCAAGATTTAGTCTTCGTTCCGATGATTTTGATCATCCAAGGAATGGGGGGAGAAGCGGGCATCAACTATGGCCTTATTGGCGCTAAAGTCCTAGGGGCTGTTGGGGTTTTGGTATTGTTAATCTGGACTCTGAGTCGGGCACGACGGGTTCATATACCCTATCTATCTCAGATTTCTCGGCATGGAGAACTTACTTCCCTTCTGGCTCTTGCTTTTTGCTTTGGGCTTGCTGCTTTAACGGGTTCTTTAGGAATGTCCGCAGCTTATGGGGCTTTTTTGGCGGGGCTAATTTTAGGAAACACAGCAGAGCGCCATGAGGTGATTAAGGCCACTCATCCCATTCAAAGCCTTTTGCTTATGGTATTCTTTTTATCCATAGGGTTGCTCATTGATTTGAATTATATTTGGCAGAATATTTATAAAGTTGGAGCCATTCTTTTGATTGTAGCTTTCGGAAAGACAGCCTTGAATGCGATCATCTTGCACCTCTTTAAGCAGCCATGGTCTTTGGCGTTTATAAGTAGTTTAGTGTTGGCGCAAATTGGAGAATTTGCATTCGTGCTAGGGGATCAGGCTATGGAAGTTGGACTTCTCAATGCTCAAGAATATAAGCTCGTCATTTCAGTTACCGTTATGTCTCTGGTCTTTAGCCCTTTTTGGACATCCATTGCGAAGGGATGTCAAATCGCGGAAGAGGGAATTTTGCATCCCTTTTCTTTTAGACGGTGGGTTTTGTCGTGGACAAAACCAAAGAATTAGCCTTCTATAAACCTAGTTTTGAATTTGAAACGCAATTCTCTTGTCCTGTGGCAGGTCTGGATGAGGTGGGCTATGGGGCGTGGGCCGGCCCCGTAGTGGCAGCAGCTGTTATCCTGAAGCCTGAAATGCCTCGGTCTATCCTTGAAAAGTTGGATGATTCTAAAAGACTATCAGCTCGGATGCGGGAAGAAATTGCAGAGGTGCTCCAAGGCCATGCTCATATAGGAATTGGCGAATCTTCTGTAGAAGAAATAGAGGCCACCAATATTCGTCTTGCGGCCCTTAAGGCGATGGAAAGAGCCTTTGCAAATCTACCTATTATTCCAATGGCAGCATTGGTGGATGGGCGATCAAAGCCTAACTTGCCATGCCCCACCTCTCTCATCATTAAAGGAGATCAGCGGAGTTATTCCATTGCGGCAGCATCCATCATAGCAAAAGTTTACCGAGATCGGTTTATGCGAGAGCTTGCCTTTGAATATCCAGAGTTTGGGTGGGAAAGCAATGTAGGGTACGGCACAGCCCGTCATCAGGATGGCTTGGCGCGGGTAGGGGTGACTCCATGGCATCGAAAGACCTATGCTCCCATAAGGGTAATTTTGGAGGAGATTTAAGATATACTTAAACCAAAAATCACTACACGGGTGCGCCAAAACGACAGAGGCGGTGCGTAGAGTAATCCAAAATAGTCAAGAGAGTCTGGGGTATCAGCCCCATTCATGCGAAAAGGTAAGGTCTTAATTTTAGGTGTTTAGTCCCAACATGTGATGGTGTAATATATGGCAAATTACCATCAAAGGAGGAATTATGGGACGATTGGAAGCTGTATGGAAAGACAGGAGGAGGAAAATCTCAAGGCTGGTTTGTAGGATGGATCGAAAAAGGAATCCGGCGCATTGTTTTTGATCAATATGTTGAACCAAAAGAATCCCTGATTTCGGGCGGACGGTTGGCCAAAGAGATGGCTCAAAATCAGTTAGTGAGTATTATTCTCTCAGCACCATGAAATTAGAAACACGATCTGAACAGATACTCTCCTCCCTGCGGGGTAGCTGGAAAATAGAAAGAACCATAACCCACCGATTTCCCATTATAGAATCTTATCAAGCTACAGGTTCTGCAAAGTTCAGTTTGGAAGAGGTTCATACACTTCATTATGAAGAAGAAGTAAAACTAAGAAATCTCAGGACTAAAGATGTTTTTCAAAGCACTCAACAATATGTTTATCGATATGATGCCGTATTGGATACGCTGACCAAACACTTTTCAGATGGTCGATTGTTTTATAAGTTGGAGATTTCTGACAATGGCGCCTCAGGATATCATCTCTGCCAAGAGGACCATTACAGTGCAGAGTATCTCTTTGAATCACAGGAGAACTTTTCTCTTACCTATTTGGTAAAGGGTCCTCGAAAGGATTACACTATGCAGACTCAGTATATCTTAAGGTAGATTTCCACTCACCAGAAATACTGTCCCTTCCTCTCGCTTTGCATCACAGGAAACGATGGAGCAGCCAGCAGGGGTAGAGCCATCTTCTTTAGTAGGAAATACTATTTTTCCATTAAAGCCTATATCATTACCAGTCAATAATACCAGTACAGAGTGTGAAGAGGCATTTATAACAACGTCTCTCTGAACAGTTATAGAGGCATCCTCTTTATCTGGTGAGCTTATGGCCCTTAAGACAAGCGAACCTTTCTCTAGCCTTTCATTTAACCAAGCGTCTGAAAATGTGCCTTCATTTCTAAAAGGGACTTCGTTACGCACCACTGTAATGGGACCAGAATGTGTAATTTCAGGGATATCGGCCGTGGCACCATAAACAGACGCGCTTCCCACTAATGCCAAAATGGTTAGAACTTTTGCTACGTTTCGATTCATTTTTATACCCTCCAAAAAAGATTAACAAATTAACAGTCAGTTGTTGATCTGAATGCTTCCGGATCCCATTTTGATTTCCATATCTAAGTTAGAATTTCCTTCTGATTTTGGGAAAGCATTCTTAACCGTGACATTTGGAGAAACCAAAAGAGTTGGCACAAACACTGCGGAAGAAGGAAGTGTTATGTTTAAATTTCCATTTCCAGCACTTAAGGAAATCTTTGGTTTTTTAATTAGTGTTTCATACGATAAGATGATCTCCCCAGATCCCATCTGGATGAATGTGTTGCCAGTTATTCCAACGGCTTTGGTGGTGCCTGTGCCATTCTCTACTTTTAGATTGTGAAGGTTTTGAGCGGTTAAGTCTCCTTTTCCCATTTTTAGACTCAAATCGCCTTTGACATCCGTAATAATTGTGTTGCCTTTTCCAAGCTTAATTTCTGTGGAACAACCAAGAGGTACAATTATGTCAAAGTCAACGTGACATTCTTGTGAAGAAAGATTGAAAAAGGATTTAGTTTTATGAGCTGAGATTTCAAGAGTAGAGCCATTAAGATTCAAATCTAATCGACACTGATCATTAAACTTTACTTTTTTTGCTCTAATGGAGGTCTCAGCCCCCTTAGAGATCTTGATGTCGCCACTATCACTTTTAATAACAATCTTTGTGATTTTAACAGACGTTGTGGCGCTTTTTTCTGAGGGTGTTTCCTTAACTTTGAGTGAGGCAATCGCAGAAGTAAAAACGCTTAAAAACAAAAGAGCCGGCAATAGTTTGTAAAAATTTCCCACGTGTCCACCTTCTAATTGAATATGGGGAGATTTTAATACTTCGAGTGTGTAAACTCCAGAGAAAATTTTCTTGAAAGAGCGTACAGAATCTATAAACTGTTTTCTGTGAATTAAGAGATTTTAGATGACCATTGAAATCACCTCCTACAATCCCACCTGGCCCCAAATATTTGAGGAAGAGGCCGGGCGTCTCAAAGATGCTTTGGGGGATAATTGCATTCAGGTCCACCATGTGGGATCCACCTCAATTCCAGGACTTGTGGCGAAGCCAGTGATTGATATTATTGTTGTTGTGCAAAGCAGGGGAGGGGTCGTCCCAAAATTTGAAGGAGCTGGATACATAAGCCGCGGAGAGCTTAATATTCCAGGGCGTCTCTATTTCAAAAAATCTTCCCCTCTGGATACTCACCTTCATGTTTATGAAGAGGGACATGGAGAAATTGATCTTAATTTGACGTTTCGGGATTATTTAAGAACTCACCCAAAATCTGTGGAAGAATATGCATCTCTTAAGAGAGATCTTATTGCACGACCTGAATCTCACGAAAAGAAAGGCAGCCACTTCGTAGGCTATACGCTCGGGAAAAATGCCTTTATTAAAAGCATCTTAGAAAAAGCAGGCTTTAAGGGGCTTACCATTCATCAAGTGACGCATGCAGAGGAGTGGCAAGAGTATCACCGCATTCGTCGAGAGCAGATCTGTGAGCCGCTTGGAATAGTATATGATGAAAACCATCCTTCCATCCTTTCAAAAGATCATTACAATTTTGTTCTCTACGCAGGGACTCAAATTGTAACGGTCGCCTTTGTTCAATTTTTAAATGAAGAAGCCGCTGTTCTGCGATCTCTGGCGACTGATCCTCCTTTTCAAAAACAAGGATATGCGGCACAGATGATAAGGTTTTTGGAGAAATGGATCAAAGAACACGGTCGAAACATTATTCACATGCATGCCAATCGACGAGCGGCAAACTTCTATCGAGCTTTGGGATATGTGGAGATGCCCTTTGACGATGTATCCATTGAAAAAGATGTGATTGATTTGGGGAAAAGACTCTAAAATTGTAGAATATGCTTATTAGGAATGGGGGATGAAATGAATTTAAATCTTTCTTTGCAGGCTTTTTCAACTTTTCCAGACGAGGCACTGAAAGATACTAATGTAAAGGCCCTATGGTTGGAAGAGAATGATATATCGGAAATTCCAGAAGGTATTTCAAATTTGAAACTCTTGGAAATTTTCAGTATTTACAAGAACCATGTGTCTCGATTTCCAGAAAGTTTTTTTACCCTAGAGAAGCTAAGACGGATCAATCTGAGTGCTAATAAATTTAGTTCAATTTCTCCAAAAATTTCTAGATTCAAAAAGTTAGAAGTTTTAGATATTCAGCATAATGCTTTAGCCTCTATCCCTGAAGAGGTTGGGCATCTCGAGGGATTGCAATATTTACTCCTGGGAGGAAACTATCTTGATACAATACCCAATTCACTGGGTAATTTACAAAACCTCCTTTACCTTAATATTACTCATAATAAATTTCGGGATTTTCCTGAGGTTGTTACCAAATTGAGTGGTTTGGTTGAACTCAGAGTCTATAATAATCAGATAGAAACACTGCCTGAATCCATTTCTAATCTGCAGCGTTTGCAAGAACTTCATATTCAACATAACAGGCTTCAAGAATTCCCTGAAGGAATGAGGAAACTCAGTCAACTCAGAAAACTAAACTTGTCTAATAATAAAATCCATACTTTATCAGAGTCTATCGGAAACCTGGAAAATCTAACAGATTTAGAGCTCAGATCTAATAAGCTAAAGAAGGTTCCTGAAACTTTCGGAAATTTGAAATCCTTACGCTTTTTAGATTTGAGAGATAATGATTTGAGCTTTTTGCCTGACACGATTAGAGATCTTCCTCTGCTCGAAAAAATAGATCTGAGAATAAACAAAAATCTTAGCCTGCCTTATTGGCTTAAAGAATTAAAATGTACAGTGTTTTTTTGAGAATCCTTCTCAGAAAGAAAAGATTTTCTGTGAAATTATGAAGGAATTAGCTGCTGTGAAGTGAATTTAATAAAGCTTTGAATCTCTGGAACCACATCTAAGGGATGGTCTGGTTTCCAAGTTTCAGATGCTTCTATTAAAGATTTCCATTGAGGATAAGTAACGTCAGTTCGGGATTAGATCGAGTTTGAGGGAAGGTTTTTTAAATTTACAG
>CAZEUR010000013.1:0-28960 GCA_964515175.1 uncultured Holosporaceae bacterium
TCCTGTAAATTTAAAAAACCTTCCCTCAAACTCGATCTAATCCCGAACTGACGTTTTTTAAGCTCCTTCTTTGGTTACACTTTCTACCAAAAATCTCACTTAGCCAACTGTCCAGTTTTAGCAGGTCACCTCAAGGCTCTAATTAGAGGGTAAGTTCGGATCTTTTGGGGGAGGATTTTCTGATGGCTCTGGAAATCCCTCACCCCTTACGCCAAAAAGAAGCTTAAGTTGCTGCAAGAGGGAAGGGTCCTGAACCACTTCCTTTAAAAGGTCTGCAAAAGAGAGGTTTCCCCACTTAACGGCCCGCTTGATAAGGTAAGAGGCGGGGCTATGGGGATCTAGTTTTTCAAGGGCATGGGCCGCTGTTTCAATGATGGCGTAGGCTTCTGCTCGATTACTAATGAGGCCCTCGATACGCGCGGGAGCGAGAGGTGGCGGAGGGGATATGTCTGCAGGGGGAAGGTCGGATACGAGTCCCGCTTTTACAGCTTCTTCCTGAGGGATATCTTTGGGGCCACGTTCTGCTAAAATCTGGTTTATAAAGAGCTCAAAGGTATCTAGATTATCTCGGATTCTATAAAGAGAAGGGCCTTCTTGGCCAATTTTTGAATCTAAGAAAGCCTGAAGCATTTTAACAACATTCTTTGTTTCCTGGAGATCCTCAAGGAAAGTTTGAAAGAATGAATCTGGTGTTTTTCTAAGGCTTGCTTTAAAATCTGGAATGCTCCATCCGCGATCAGGGTGATCTGGCTTGCCCCCCTGCACCTTTACCTCTTCTTCTCGATGAACCTCTAAGTATTGGTAGAAGCTATAGGCTAAGAGATTGGGGTCATCCGGGTGGGTAATATAGATTTTATTCAGTCTCTCTGAGAGCTTTTCATTAATCCAATTATAAGGGGAGCCGCGATATTCTGGGTCCTTCAGGTTTATAGTGGGATAGGCCACATCCCAATATTTTTGGGACATTTGGAGCAAAAGCTGAAATCCTTGCCGCAACCCCTTCATGCCGTACAAGGACATCCAGGCTTCAATGAGCCATGCGGCTATCTGAATATCTTTTGATTGAGTTTTAAGGATAGTAATGCAGAGGTCTTGGACCTTCTCCCAGTCCGCTGATTTCAAGTCTTGCACCCACACCCCTTGGGGGAGGTCTAAGTCCTCTCGTGAGGCCTCTCTAATGGCCGAATACTCCATGCTATATTTCATATCTATCCCTTGAGGAGATTCTTTTGAAATATCTTGGAGGTACGTATCCAGATCTGTAATTGTATCCATTAGGCTATCCTTATGAATCTGGTGCCAATTTGGGCGCTGCTGTGGGGAATTGAGGAATCTTAAAGGTCACAGCGCTGAGGCCCTTATTTGTTTTGGGCACAAGCTTTACAAAAAGACGTGCTTTTGCGGTAGGAGGGCCTTTTGCAATGGGTCCCAGAGGGATATTGAATCTCAACATAACTTGATTATTAGGGTACCCCCCCATTTTAACAGATGTTTGATGTAACATCATGGCTCGAAGCAAGGCCCAAGTGCCTTCATAGATAAAGAGAACTCTTGGGCCCACCATCGTCATGGAAGGGTTTAAAGAATTCTCGGCGGGATAAAGGGCAGAGCCTGGAATCCACTCGAATCCAAAAGAAATAGGATTACCTGTCTCCCATCGTCCTGTCCCATTTCCAGAGGTCCCAAGACTGAGAGATTTTGACCCAAAAATAAAGGCCCAATCAGAGAAAAATTCTCCATAAGACTCATTGACCTTATTTTCTTGGAATTTCAGAGAAAAATCCGTACCAGGCTCGCCACCCTTTACCTTCGGGGAAAAGTAAGTTCTGAAAAAGTCTTTAACTTCATTCATTGTATCTAAGAATTTTTTAGCATCTTCCCATGTCTTCTTGTAGTGGCCTGATGCCCCAATGGCATTCTGGAGAGTGGGCGTTAAAACATCGAGTTCTTCAAATAAGGCATTCATTGCATCTGCTGAAACCTCACCATCAAGCTGAGCTGTTTTTGGAACTTGGGCAGTAAATGGAAACAGGTTGGCCAGATTATCATTAAAGAAGCTCGCAATTTTATTATATTGTGTAACGGCCTTCTCAGCGGCCATGACTTCACATCGATGGTTCATACTTTTGAGAAGTACATTCCGTCGACCCAAGAAATAGTCGCTTGTGGAAGCGGAAGAAGGACTCAGTGTTGTCTTAGTAAAACAAGTTTCATAGGTAATGTCATTTCCTGTGTCTGTTAAGAAATTTTCAAGAACATTAAGAGATCCTGAAGGTTTTGATTTTTTATAATTAATAGATTGCTGGATTAAGGTATACCATTTGCTAACCAATTTGATCTGGTCAATGGAAAGATTGAAAATATCAGATTTTAAAAATTCAATGATGGGGACGCTATACTGGGTGGCCAATGTCACAATTTGAGAGCTTTGGTTTTCAAAATAGCTTTTCATTTCATTTTTATCTGCCATGTCAAAACTTTTTAAAACCCCATCTTTTTCCCCATCCCATCTGCGGAAATAGGGGTCTGCAGGTGTATAGTAATCTCCTTGGGTGAGAGTTTCGTCCAGGCTTTTAAGCTGCTCATACATTTGATCAAACAGAGCAGATTTGAGGCGAGAATGAGTTTCATGAGCTTGTACTTGATCAAGGACTCTTAGAAGCCTTAGAAAAATTGGGCCCACTTCTGCAATGTTGTCGATTTGAGATTGGTTTGCATCTATGCTCTGTTGAGTCCATTTTTGAGAGGGCTCGTCGTACAAGGTTTGGCCTTTTTCCAGCATAACATTAATATTTTTTTGCAACTGCTCTCTCCCCCCCACACGGAGTGGATTTTGAAGATTGGAGGGATAAGAGGAAAGATCTTGGTTGATAAACTCTTTATAAGATTCAGCAAGAGCTAGAGAATTTCTGACTGCCTGTGGGTCCCAGTGGAGAAATTGCCCTTTTGGAATTTTGCTGAGGAAATAAGGTCCTTCTACTTTTTGCATAAAAGGCTTGGCTAAGAATACATTTAATCTTTTCTCTAAATTTATAAGGCCAGGGGAAAGCTCTAATTGCTTTGTGATGGGGGAGGTTGTTAAAAAATGGCCTGTTAAAGGCGAGCCATAGCTTTTTAGGTATGTCGTTGCTTTCATGTAAAGAGTTTCGGATGTTTTAGAAAGTTTTTCTTCAACACTGGGGCTAAATAAAACGATTTGTCGAATTTTGCTCATAAGGGCTTCGTATTTGGATCCAGGATCAAATCTTGGGCTTGTTAACCAGGCAGCCCCAGAGGTTGTAATAAAGGTCATCAAATCTTTTATTTCTGTTAGGCTATTCCTCAATGTTTCTAAGTCATGAAACCCTTCTCCTTGAACCTTATTCAGTGTCTGCTGAAGTTTTTGAGCAAGGGAATAATTATAATGGGGATCTAAGATCTTTTTTAAGAAATTATTGTAAAGTTCGTAGAGTCTTTTTTGGGCAAAAACCTGATAATTTTGAAGATAAAAGGGTGGATAATTTCCTGCATTTATTAAAAAACGGCCTAGGTTTTCATGGGCTCGCATGAAGTTGGGGGAAAGATTATAGTCATAAATGTAACTGAGCAGCTCAGATAGGCCTTTTAAATCCTTGGTTTCTGGTAAAGTCTCATAAATTGACGCAATTTTTTGAAGTTCTGCCAAAGCATTAACATATCCTTCTAGAAGCAAGAATTCAGTGGTTTGCGTTGGATCAGAAAAGGATTTCTCCGAGTTCATGATGGGGAGGGGCTCTTTGATTAAGTCACGAGCTTTTTTTTCTAAAAGAGAGTGTATGGGTTGTTCTATTCTTTGCTCAAAAAGAAGGAGAAGTAAATTATCTAGTCTCTTGCTTAAAAGTGTCAAAGAAGAGGGCAATAAAACAGGAGAGGTTAGGGGAGATTCATATATTTTTATAAAAAGATCAAGAATAGCCCTTGTATCTCCTCGGTTAATATCATCTTCTGTAAAACTTGAAGGGTATTCCTGCTGCAAATTATTGACTGCGTCTATGAAAGAAGGACGTACTTCACGAACCGCATTGGAAAGCTTTCCTTGTGCCCAATATAATCCATAAGTTCCTGTAATGACGACAGCTACAATTCCCAGTCGAATGAGATTAATAGCGCGGCTGACGGATGTCAGAAATTTTTTGATGGGAATGGCAGCGCCTATTTCTACAAAAATTTTTTCTTTAAATAGATCTTTGAGAAAGGGGTGCTTTTCCAAAGACTCACCGGGATCTCCTGTTAAAAAGATTCCTCGAAAAGTGAGATATCCTTCGTATGCTTCTTGGTTGAAAATAGATCCCAGATAAATGCCTACACTTTCTTTTAAATTAGCAAAAGCCTGGGGAAAAATCATCAGATCATCAGAAAAGTCTCCCACATCTTTTTTTGAAAAGATTCGCAAGGTTGATTCAAATAAGGACGTATAAATTTTACCAAAACCTTCCGTGGCCCAACTATCTCGATAGGAGAGATCTGTAGCATAGGGATTTGACCATCCCACTATTTCAGAAAGAGCATCATCTGGTAATTCCTTGCAAAAACCAGAAAATCCAGCGATCTCGTCACATTTTGTCATAATAAAATAAAGCGGGAGCTTGAATCCCAAAGAGTATCCTGCTTTACTCAGCTGACAAGATAGAAGGTTGGCTCTTTGTACAACATCTGTTTTAGATAAAACCTCCTCTCCCGTGAAATAAGTTGCAGGTGTTGTAAGTATAATTCCATCGATGGGTCGATAAGATCTGTAGCGTTTCAAAGCTTTAAGGAGTGTATCCCAGCTTTCTTCAACCCGTTCTGTTGTTAAACATTTTTCGGAGACTTCGAGCACAATGCCATTTTCATAAAACCACCATTGTAAGAGAGGGTCTTCTCTGGGTATTGCGAAACTTGGACTTGAAATTGGGTTTGAGAGACCAATATTTTGCAGGAGGGTCTTTTTTCCAGAAGAGTTATCTCCTATCACAATAAACCACGGCAAACTATATAGATCTTCGGCTGTTAAATTACTTTTAAGAGCTCGAATAGCGCCTCTGAAAGAAGTGTAAATAGGCCCGAGGGGTCGAACACCCAGAATATCTAAAACTCCGTAGATGTAGAGTTGGATTTTTTCTAATAAAGAAGAGGACTCCATAACTGATGAAGGGAAGGCAGTTTGTAACTTTGTGAAGAATTCTGGGCTTTTTAATCCAATCTTTTCAAGCTGAGCCTTTAAACTGAACTTAGTTGAGTAAACAACCAAAAGGAAAATAAGGGCATTCAATGCAAGAACTATGACAATGAGATGGGGAATATAATTTAATAACATTAGCCCTCAGCCCTGATTAATTTGCGCAGAGAATCGATTAATATATAAAGATCTCTTACCTCTATATACCAGAGAATATAGAAAGCCAGAATAAAAAACCCAATCGTTGAAGCTAAAATTAGATACCATACCTGGGAGCTGGGCACCTTAGAGCTTGCTCGGGGTGTCAGAGTAAAATTGTAAGCCTGGGGAAAGAACTTTCGTACAATTCCCTCAAACTGGGGAGAAGTGCCTGTAATAAGGTTGTACAAATTTTGTTTGTATTGGCCTAAAATCTCTGTGTTTTTTTCTCCTCGAAATTTTCCTTGAAATCCAAGACCAAGAGTTAGCAAGTAGACCATGGCGATATCTATACTGGTATGATCCCTCGTCGCTAAAAAGGTATCAAGCTTTTTAAAGAACTGATCGCCAGCATCTTGAGTGCTATAGAGCTGTGACTCTAGGAGGTTGTTTTCCCAATCCTCTTTTCCCTTCCATGGTAAATTAATAAAAGTCTCATCGGCAAGAGCTGCCATGGCGTATTGAGCGTCTTGATAATAGAGAGCTGCTAGGGAGCCTCCCCGAATCTTCATTTGATTGTATTGGGTCTTCAAAACATCCTCCAGTCGAATTAAAATTTGCTGAGGAATGGTTTTGTCTTCCGAGCCTTTTTCACTTAAGGCCAAAGATTTACACACGAGCAAAGATTCATAAAAATCTTTAAAATTTTCCACAACCAAAGACTTTACATAATTGTCATCATTCATGGGGGCTCCTTTTCATAAATAACTTTATCCTGCTATATAGAGGGTTATTTCCTCAGGGCGTGTTTCATCCGTATCGGAGGGGTTAAAAATCTGCAAATTTTCTCCGGCTTTTATAAATTCAGGATCAATGGAGATGGATGATAATAGTTGAGCATTTGATTCAAGCAATCCAAGAGACGCCACCTGCTGGACAAGAGTGCGATCAGCCCCGAGAATGCGCTTCTCTTTTGCCTGAGGAATGACAGATTGAGAGGCGATAATAGCCTCTCTCAACCACTTGCTTCCCAAAGTTGGTGTTATTTCTGATCCTAGTTTGACCCCAATGATAAGCGTCTTGGAGACAAGCCATTCTTCTTTAAGAGCACAAGAAAATACACGGCCATTTTTCTGGAAAGGCACTGGAATTGCAGGGTTTTTAACTTTTTCAACCATAGATTGAATAAAAGAAATAACGGGATCAAAAGATGCCTTTAGATCATTATGGTTATAGGGAGCGAAAATAGGGGGAACTTCTCCCTGACTTAAAGAACAATAGGTTCCAGCAGAAATGCAAAGCTCTCTATAAATTTCAAAAGGATGGGCTTTCTCCGATAAGTAAAAAGCTTCAAGAACTACAATGCGACTTACAATAATGTTATAAATTCGAGAGTAGTATTCGAGAAGGGGGGCTGTTTCTTCAGTTACGAGGGTTCTAAGTCGATCGGATAAATAAGCAATGTCCTTTCTTAGATCTCTAATCAATTCTCCACAGTATAGGCTAATGTACCCTCCTGGCTGAAGAGATGTTGACGGAGGAATAAAATCCACCGTTGTGAACATGTTATTTTTAAAAGTTACCTTGAGAAGAGGGAAACTAGAGTATCGTGCCGATACATCTTCATCTTTCAACAAGAATACACGTAGGGATAACTTTGGCATGGTTATAGGCTCATCTCCCGTGTTTTCGTCAACGATGGGGGTGGACTCTATGGAATCATATCGTGGCAAATCCCCCGCTGTATTGGCCGCATCGGGTTGAAGACTTACTACGGCTAGATGAAGAGTCATTACTTTCCCATCTAATTCTTGTTTGAGAGAAGAAATGTCGAGTTCAATTTTTCGAGGAGATGTTATTTTTCTTTCTACGACGGATCCGTCAGGCATTATGGCGAGGACCTGGTTAATACGGATAATGCCTCCGGCTAAGGAGGTTTCATCCAAGTCTAGTTGCCGTATTCCCCAATACCAAGGACAAGCAATGGACAGGTAAAAAAAACTAGTTTGCTGCAATTGGTTGCGCATTTGTTGATAATGCTGGGGGTAAAGAAGCTGACCTTCGTACCACTGAACTGGGTCCAAAACTGTAAAATTATATTTTGCTTCCATGATCCCCCGAAAACTGGTTTTTTCTTGAAAGACTCCTTGTTCAGAGCCCCTAGGTTTACTTTACAAGGACCTGCTCAATAACTCAAGGAGAAAGGGGATATCCTGTCCAAGGTCTTTTATATGATAAATCCTTGAGTCTGAATCAAATACACCTTATGATTGGTCCGACTTAGAAGGATAAATTAATGACGAAGCCCTTGCCAAAAGATCTTGCCAATGCTATTCGGGCGCTGACCATTGATGCGATTGAGAAAAGCGGCTCGGGACATCCCGGTATGCCCTTAGGGATGGCAGATGTGGCAACCGTCCTATTTTCAAAGTTTTTAAAATTTGATCCGCGTCATCCGGGATGGCCTGATCGAGATCGTTTTGTTTTGTCTGCAGGCCATGGATCTATGCTGCTTTACAGCTTGCTCTATCTCACGGGTTATGAGGATATGAAACTTGACCAGATTAAAAAATTTCGTCAATTGGGTAGCATCACGGCTGGGCATCCAGAATATGGAGAAGCTGGGGGCATTGAAACATCCACCGGTCCTCTGGGGCAGGGTCTTGGAAACGCTGTTGGCATGGCACTTGCAGAATCAGCCCTCAAAGCTCGATTTGGACAAAAAATCGTCAATCACAAGACGTATACGATCGTTGGGGATGGGTGTTTGATGGAAGGTATTTCATCGGAAGCAGCTTCTTTTGCTGGCCATCTGAAGCTTTCTAACTTGATTGTTCTTTTTGATGATAACGGAATTACCATTGATGGGAGTACCTCCCTTGCCACGTCTGAAAATCACCTCAAACGATTTGAAGCTTGTAATTGGAATGTGCGTCAAATAGACGGGCATGATCCCCTGGCTATAGAAGAGGCACTTGCCTGGGCGCAATCTTCTGATAAACCGGTCTTGATTGCTTGTAAAACTGTCATTGGGTATGGATCTCCAACAAAAGCAGGAACGGCAGAAGTTCATGGGGCTCCCCTAGGGTCAGAAGATGCGCAGGAAACGAAAAAAGCTTTAGGATGGATGGCCCCCCCTTTTGAAATACCAGGGCCTATTCTTGAAGAATGGAGAGCTATAGGGCGACGAGGCCATAAAGATTACGAGAGTTGGGCAGAGCACGCAAAAGATAAAAAGTTCTGGGAAAGCCAGAAATCAGAAATGCCTCCCTCTGTTTTTTCAGCCTTGAGAAAATTTTCAGAAGAAATAGAGAAAGGGAAACCAAAAGTTGCGACTCGGAAAAGTTCCGAGATGGTCTTGGGGAAAATATTCCCCCTGTTCCCAGAACTCTTAGGAGGATCCGCAGATCTTACAGGATCCAACAATACCTGCGTTTCCTCCATGAAAGATATTACACCTTTGGATATGACGGGAAATTACATCCACTATGGCATACGAGAACATGCCATGGGTGCTATTATGAATGGGATTTCTTTGCATGGAGGATTTATACCTTATGGGGGAACTTTCCTGGTGTTTTCCGACTATTGTCGCCCTGCTATTCGGTTGTCCTCTCTTATGAAACAGCGTGTCATTTATGTGATGACTCATGACTCTATTGGTCTTGGAGAAGATGGACCAACGCACCAGCCCGTTGAGCAGTTGGAAAGCTTACGAGTTATCCCAAATTTGAATGTATTCCGTCCAGCAGATACGATCGAAACAGCCGAGTGTTGGGAACTGGCCCTTGGGTGTATGGAAACACCCTCTGTTCTTGCCCTGAGTCGGCAAAATCTTCCTACGGTTCGTTTTGCAAGTGAGGAAAATTTATGCGCTAAAGGGGGATATGTTCTGACAGAAAACCCTGGAGCACAAATTACATTTATTGCTACGGGGTCAGAGGTCTCTTTAGCTATTGAAGCACAAAATCTTTTGGCACAGGAGGGAGTTATGTCCCGAGTTGTTTCCATGCCGTGCACGCGACTCTTCGATCAGCAACCAGCTTCTTATCGACAATCTGTTTTGGGGCCTATCCCACGAGTTTCCATTGAAGCAGGCGTAACTTCTGGGTGGCAACGATATGTGGGGGATCACGGCTTTAGCCTTGGACTCTCTACTTTTGGAGTATCTGCTCCGGGACCGGATGTTCTTAAACATTTTGGGCTCACAGCGGAGGCCATAGTAACCTACTTAAAGACAAAAGGACTTGTGAAAAGCTAAAAACCTGCTATCAATAATCATTTGAAATAAAGAGGATCTAATGAAAAAAGTAAAAGTTGCTATAAATGGGTTTGGCCGTATTGGTCGTTTGGTATTGAGAGCGATTTATGAATCGGGTCGTCAAGACATTGAGGTGGTGGCCATCAATGAATTGTCGGATGCTGCGACAAATGCTCATCTCTTGAAATATGACTCTGTTCATGGTCGGTTTAAGGCGGATATAGAACATACGGACAAAACGCTTACCATTAATGGTCATACGATTAAAGTTTTTTCCGAAAGAGATCCCTCCAACCTTCCTTGGAAAGATTTGGATATCGATGTCCTCATGGAATGCTCCGGTCACTTTACAGAACGAGATAAAGCGCAGCTTCATTTGGATGCCGGAGCCAAAAAAGTTTTGATTTCTGCACCCGCTAAAGGCGAAGATCGCACAGTTGTCTACGGCGTGAATCATAAGGATTTGAAAGCAACCGATTTGATCGTATCCAACGCATCGTGTACGACAAATTGTTTAGCGCCTGTGGCTTTTGTTCTGGATAAGGTTGTTGGTATTGAAAAAGGGTATATGACAACCATTCACTCTTACACTGGAGACCAGCGATTAGTGGATTCGGGGCATCCTGATTTGCACCGGGCGCGAGCTGGAGCTTTGTCCATGATTCCCACTTCTACCGGGGCTGCTAAAGCTGTAGGGCTGGTCCTACCCCATTTGAAAGGCAAGTTGGATGGTACAGCCATTCGGGTTCCAACGCCCAACGTTTCCTTGGTGGATTTCAAATTTATTTCAAAGCACAATACAACAGTGGAAAAAATTAATGATGCCCTTCTTGAGGCGGCTAAAGGGCCCTTGAAAGGAATTTTAGCCGTGGTGATGGAACCCTTAGTGTCTGTTGATTTTAACCATGATCCTCATAGCTCTTCTTTTGACTTGAGTCAAACCGCAGTAGTGGATGGCAACTTCTGTCGGGTTTTGTCTTGGTATGACAATGAGTGGGGCTTCTCCAATCGCATGAGCGATACGGCCGTCCACATGGCCCACCTGTAAAATGTCTGCGCCCTCTTCCAGAAAAGTCATCGCGCTTAATCGGAGGGCGCGTCATGATTACGCCATTGAAGAGGTGGTGGAGGCAGGGATTATTCTGCTGGGGAGTGAGGTCAAATCCATGCGTCAGGGGCGGGCCGACATTTCTCATGCTTTTGCCGATGAACGGGAAGGGGACATTTACCTTCTCAATGCGCAAGTGGATGAATATAAAGGGGCAAACCAATTTAATCATGAACCTAAGCGTCCCCGGAAATTGCTTCTGAAAAAACGCCAGATCACTAAACTTATGGGAGCTGTTCAAAGAAAGGGTGTTACTTTAATTCCCTTATCTCTTTATTTCAATGAGCGAGGTCTTGTGAAGTTGGAATTGGGAATCGCGAAGGGTAAAAATTTGTACGACAAGCGCTCCGCACTGAAGGAAAAGGAATGGAATCGTCAGAAGAGCCGAGTGCTGCGGGAGGATTAAGGCTTTTCTGTTTTAGGAGTAAAGGTGCATATTTCCTTTACGGGGCAATGGTAGCACTCAGGTGTTCGGGCTTTGCAAATGTAACGCCCCAGTAAAATAAGCCAAAGGTGAGCTTTTAACTTAAAGCGATCTGGCACTACGTTCATCAAGATTTTTTCAACTTCAGTGGGTGTTTTTCCTTTGGCTAGACCCGTGCGGTTAGAGACCCGAAAGATATGGGTGTCGACTGCAATGGTGGGCTGATGAAAAGCCAGATTTAAGACAACATTTGCAGTTTTTGAGCCCACGCCGGGCAACTTTTCAAGGGCTTCTTTGGTGTTTGGAACATTTCCTCCATGATCTTTTATGAGTTGCTCACTCATCTTCAAAATATATTTGGTTTTGGATTGATAAAGGCCAATGGTCTTAATGAGAGGAATGAGCCCCGATTTACCAAGAGCTACCATCTTTTCTGGGGTGGGGGCCACTTCAAATAACTTGTGTGTTGCTTTATTGACGCCTGCGTCTGTAGCTTGGGCAGAAAGGATTACGGCAACAAGAAGCGTATAGTGATTGCTATAATAGAGTTCCCCTTTAGGAAGGGGGTTTTTGTGGGCGAGAATTTCAAAAAACTGAGAAATCTTCGCTGGGTTCAAGTGAGATACCACAGAATAAAAGTACCAAAAAGAATACGATAAAGGCCCCACAAAAGAAGGGTTCTTTTTTTAAGCCACCACATGAAAAACCCAAGAGAAAAATACCCGACAATGAAAGTAACGCCTGCCATGAGGCAGAGCTCCATACCCCATAAAAATTGTTGGCTTTTAAGGATCTCTTTAAAGAGCAAAACACCAGCCCCAACGCTCACAGGCAAAGAAAGCAAAAAGGAAAATGTGGCGGCATCTTGTCGTTGATACCCCAAAATGCGTCCCATGATGAGAGTGCTTCCCAATCGACTGGCACCCGGAATTAAAGAGACCATCTGAAAGCATCCAATCAAAATGGCATCTCGATAGGTCATCTTTTTGTACGTTTTGTCGAGGCGTCCATAACGGTCAGCTGCTATTAGAAAGATACCAAAAATAATGGAAGACCATCCCATAATTTGAAAAAGAGGGACATCTGTATGCCAATATACATGCATAACATATCCCATAATAATGGTTGGGATTGTGGCCACACATATCTTTAAGAATTTCTGAAGATCAGTTGTTATGTGGCCTTTGAGCAGCATAAAAATTCCCAGAGTCATCTCAATAATGTAGGCCCGAAAATAAATGAGCACTACGAGGACGGTAATGAGGTTGAGAGCCACATCAGTTGTGCGTCCGAGAGAGGAAAGATTAAATATTTTTGAAAATATTTCGAGATGTGTAGAAGAGCTGACGGGCAAGAACTCCGTAACGCCTTGAATCAATGCTAACCAAAACTTTTCCATGGGGGTACTATAGCATAAAATGAGGGGTATTGGAGCTGGAAACAAAAACACCTTCCAAAAAAATATCAGAAGGTGTTTTAAGTTAATAATTTTATTCTATAGGACGGATTCTGCCGCTTAGTTTTTTAACTGCATTTCCAGCCACATCTGCTAAGATTGCTTGCCCTTCCCCATCAATTCCTACCAAAGTATAAGGAGTTTGGGTAGACTCACCCGTGTCCATGTAGTGTACTTTTTGACCACGATAGGCGAGAGAACGATTAATGAGAGGAGAAAAAGTTGTTCCAAAACTATTCTGTTGATTCAGCAGAGTCTTATAATGCCTTACAAGATTTTCTGTGAGCCTCGTTAGGACTTCATCCACACTAAATGTCTTTCCTGTTTCTATATGCATAGACGTAAAGGGTATTTTCATGGTGTCGTCCAGAGAATTAAATCTTTCTTGTGCTACAGCATTACTCATATTGACATTGATTCCAATGCCCACGACTAGTGCATTGTGATTAGTATCTAAGGCATCTCCCTCTTTGTAAAAAGACATAACCCCTTGAGCTTTGCAGAGAACCCCACCTGCTTTTTTGCCGTTTAGAAGAAGATCGTTGATCCACTTAAGCTGGACGTTCGTTCCTGCAAGATCAAAAGATTTAACAGTTTCTACCATGGCTACACTTGTTACTTGAGGTACGAAGAAACGAAGATCTGCTTTATCTTCTGGCCACGGAAAAAGGAAAGTCACATAAACGTTTCCTGGAGGAGATTGCCAACCTCTTCCGTGTTGCCCGACACCGGCCGTTTGTTCTACAGCTGAAATCCGGATGATTTGGCTTGTGTAAAGATTTTTTTGAGCCAAGTATTGTTTTGCGAGAGTCTTCTTTCCGGTGGCATATTGATCTGTTAACTCACACATAAGGGTCTGGGTCGAAGGGATATTTCCTAAGGAAACGACTTTCATTGAGGAAATGGGATTTTCTGTTTCTGGCGCATACCAGGCGGAAAAACTTACGCCAAAATAAAAGAGACCCAGAGCTATCAGTGTGGTTAAAAAAGATTTTTTCATTTTAATCCTCCAATTTTTGAATTTATGCAGGCAATCTACCCTTTTCCATATTTACTGTCTAGTTTTAAATCTAGAAACCCATCGAAGTATACGGGGGTTCACTAGAAGGCTTAGGGGTAGGAGTCCTCCAAAGAAAATAAGGAAAAGACAGTTCTGAATCGAGAAAGAAGAATTTTCTAGAACAGCACCCTTAGATCTGCTCTTTTTCTTCTTCCACAGTTCTTCCTCAAGATCTAGCTGCTCTTTTAAATCAAAAACTCTAGGTGCAAATGAATCCTTATTCTTGAGAGGGACAAAAAATTCTGTCTGCACATGCTCAGAAAACTTAAGGAAGGGGCGAAGGGCTTCATTTTCTAAGGTTTGAAGGATAGGGCGCATCTCTGGAAAAACTATTTGTAGGCAGTAAATCTGAGAAGGAGTTTCATTGAAAACAGGGATTTTGGAGGCTTTTTCCTTTGCCACCTCTTCTTTTGGAGAAAACGTCTGAAGTTTGTAAGGCTGAATCGCGTCTGTCTCTAGAGACGCTTCTTTTTGGGGTAAAGACTCTTGTGAAATCTTTTGGTTTGGAATTTTTTCGGATGTAATAGATCCAATGACTAAGTTGGTATGATCTAGAGAGAGGCCTTTTGTTAGAGTATGATATACGTATCCATCTTTTGGTGCTCTGACCAGTTCTTCCATCTTCATTGATTCAAGTGTTGCTAGAATCTGTCCTTTCCTGATAAAAGTACCAGACTCTACAAGAACACCCGTGACTCTTCCGGGCATAGGGGCAGATAGTCGGTCTTCTGAGGGAAATGCATAATTGATAGAAACAAATAACAGAACCCACAAGCCAAAAATTTTATTCATCATGTTTATCGCCCTCATCTTTCAGACTTTGGCCGGAAGATATCACACTTTTCAGAGAAATCCAGAAAAAAATAACCGCTTGCGAAAAGGTGCAAACGGTAAAATTCTAAGTTTAGGGAGAGTACAGAAATTACTTAGATAAGAGCTTGAAAATTTCCTCCTTAAGGCGAAATTTACTAACCTTGAATTCGCGGAGAAGATCAACATTTGGCAGAGGACGCTTCAATTCGCGACGGATTTTTTGATCTAAAAGTTCACGCTTGTGTTCCAGATCTTCGATCCGATCGTGAAGTGACGCCATACCCATCTCCTTATACTCTTAAAGTTAAATAATTAGACTTGTACTTAACTTTAGAATAGCATATTTTTAAGAGATCTCGTAGGAAAAAGAAATCAGAGAAATCAGTAATTTGTTAAAGAGGCCTCAATATTTTTTTTACTAAATTTTCATCCGATCTATAGATTTTCTCCACTACCAAATCAGCTTTTATCTGATGGCGAAACCAGGTAATTTGACGTTTGGCATAATTGCGAGTTTTTTGCTGAATTTTGAGGGAGGCTTCCCCTAAAGAAAGGGTGCCCTCCAGATAAGATGTGAGTTCCGTATATCCCAAAGTTTTAAGGCTGTTTAGGTTATTCGCTCTTACGGCTTTTACCTCAACAAGCGCACCTTTTTGAATCATCTCTTCGACGCGCTTGTTGATGCCTTCATAGAGCTCTTCTCGAGGGGGTAAAATTTTAATTACAAAAGGTCTTTCTTTTTTAAGAGGACTTTCTGTGTCTTGGGTCTGCCATTCAAGTAAAGATTTCCCTGTATGCATTTTTACCTCCAGAGCTCGGATAATCCTCTGTGTGTCACCGTTTTTTAAACGCTCTGCCATCTGAGGATCTTCTTTTTGAAGACGTACGTATAAGTCTCTGGTTGCTTCTTGAGACAAAGATTCTCGAACTGAAGATGGAATTTCTGGGATGGAAGAAATTCCCTCAAGAAGCGCTTTCAAATAAAGCCCTGTTCCTCCCACCACGATGGAAGGCCCTTTAAAATTTTTAATTTCGTGGACGGCAAGATTCAGCCATTTGGCAACTGAGAAGGGTTCATCCATCTCTAAGAATCCATAAAGCTTGTGAGGTACCTGGGCCTGTTCCTCTAAGGGAGGTTGGGCCGATAAAATGCGAAGTCCCTTATAGACCTGCATGCTGTCCGAATTGATAATCTGTCCTTTTAGGTGTTTTGCTAAATCTAAAGCCATTGCAGATTTTCCACTGGCTGTGGGGCCTCCGATTAAAATAAGGTTCATAGTAACTGTTGCTCCTTGAGATGAGGGGCCCTCTTGGCCATGAGTTGAACTTTTTTGTTCTGGATTTGAAATACTTGATCACAAAAAGTGTAAGCTAAATCTTCTTGATGGAGGACAATAATGACGACTTTTCCGCTTTGAGCATAAGTTCTGAGGAGTTCCATAACCATATCTTGATAATCTCTATCTAAATGGCTGGTGATTTCATCGCCTAGTAAGATTTTTGGAGATCTTATTAGGGAGTGGGCCACCATAACCCGGGCTTTTTCTCCAGAGGAGAGGCTATTGAAGGGCTGATCCAAGAGATTCTTTAAATTTAATTTTTCAATCCAATCTTTAGGATCAAAAGAACCCCCTATTTCCAGTATATGCCGTACAGCTAGAGGCCAGGTGCAAGTAGTTTCTGCGGGGATATACGCACGAATGGATGCGAGTTCTTTTTCTGAAAAAGAAGAAATATTTCTATTTTCTATAATAATGCGCCCTTCTTTTGGAGGGGTGAGTTTTGCTATGGTTTTGAGAAAGGAGGTTTTTCCAGAACCATTGGCCCCCAAAATAGCCACAAACTGCCCTGGTAAAAAATGGGCTGTGAAATTCCTGATAAAAATTTTAAGTCCATACCCAACGGCCAATTGATCAAAATGTAGCATAGGAACCCCTCGATTGTTTTAAAAGGAGATAGAGGAAAAAGGGAGTGCCCATGAGAGAAGTGAGAACGCCCACTTTTAGATCCATATGATTTGAGGCGAGACGCACAAGCATATCCGCTAAGAGGGCCACGATGCCTCCTCCTAAAGCGGAGGGCAACAGAAGATCAGATGGCTTATGATTTACAAAGGGACGTATCATATGAGGAACGAGAAGACCAATAAACCCTACCACTCCAACCAAAGAAACAAGCGGGCCAAGACTCAGGGCCATACCAAGAATCAAAATACTGTACATTTTTTTAGGGGAAGCTCCTAAAATAACAGCCATCTCTTCTCCTAAGGATAAAGCATCTAAAAAAAATCGAAGTTTCCAGAGAACAATCCACCCAACAATACTAAGGGGAATGACAAGGGCAACTTGGTCTAGGCTGTGGTGAGCAAAGGATCCAAGCATCCAGAAAATAATCTCAAGACTAGCGTATGGATTATGGGAAAGTGTTAATATCAATGTCATAAGGGCTCCCAACAAACTATTTAGGGCAAGCCCAGTCAGAATAAGCGTCAAAGGATTGGGATGTTTTTTGAGAAGTTTATAGAAAAGAAAGGTAACACCCAAAACCCCTGTCATACCGGCAAGAGGGACTGTAAACAAGGAAGTATTTCCAAAGCCTAAAGTCATTATAAGAACAGCCCCGAAGGCCGCAGCTGAGGATACCCCCATGATGCCGGGTTCTGCCAAAGGGTTTCTTAAGAACCCCTGCAGAACAGCACCAGTTAATCCTAAAGATATGCCCATGGTAACGGCGATGAGTGTGCGGGGAATACGAAGATCCCAGAGTATGAAGGAGTCTTTAAGGAGCAGAGCGAAGGAAAGCTCTCCAATGAGCAGAGAAATTCCCATCAACAGGATTAAGGTAAAACCTAAAATGAGGGAGAGCTTATGCATTATGAGCCTTTTTCATGGTTTCAATTAACTCATTTGTAGCAGAAGAACAAGCACAGAGTGTTAGTCTCTTGGGTAAAAGAACCATTTTTTTGTTTTTCCTAAAATGTTTCCAAAAAGGGTGACTTGTGTTTTTGAGAGGGTCTTCCAGAAGAAAAAGAAGGGCAGGATTGGCATCCAGAATTTTTTCCCAGTCCATATATTTCCATCCTTTAAACTTTTTAAAACCATTTTCAAAACCAGCTTCTGTGAGAACTTCATCCAAAAGTGTTCGAACTCCAGGACTGAGTCCTGCGGCACCGTAACAGATGGCGATAGGCCCCTGACGTTGGCTGGTGATCTGAGGGAGACAATGGGTATTTAATCCAAGTTCTTTGATTAACAATTGTCTTTGTTTCTGGACTTCTTGAAGCGTTTGAGGTGATTTTAACACAATAATTTTTACACCTCTTTTGGTGAGAACATTCTTTACAAAAGGGTTCAAGCTATCTGTTGCAATAGCAATCTTTATGGCAGGGTCTAATAGTTCTTCCGCATGGGCTCTATGGGTTTTGAGTCCCATGGTACGTGATGCAAAAAAAGAAATATCCGGATCTTGTGCCAAATAGGTGACTGCAAAGATATCTGTGCGGGGAACTAGTTCCAAAACCCATTGATCTGCACATAAGTCCAGCGAAATGATGGAGGCATGTGCTTGAAAGAACCAACTAAAAATAAAGACTCGAGCCCACATAAAATGTCCTTTTTGCACTGCGGTATCCGTAAGTTTGAACACAATTACTGTTCAGTAAGTTTTCAATTCGTATATAGACTTTTGAGTTAGATGAGATGTTATAATCAAGAGATATTTTCATGGAAAAGTAAGTATCCAGAGGTGCTTTCAACAGAGGATCTTGTCTTTTTCCAATATAAATGACCTGATTATTTAGATTCCAGTCTTCATGAAATTTCCAAGTGGCTCCAAAAGCTCCTTTTTGCTCAGGAAAGCCAATGTTAATGGCAGTTTTTTGCGTGACCATATAATTGAAATCAAAACTCCAAGATTCATTTGGCTTGAGAGATAGGGATGTTTCTACTCCAGAGAGGTGGGTTGTTGAGGAGGAGTTTGTTGTTGTCCTGCCAGAGTTGAGAATTAAATTTTTCACCTCTGTTTGAAAATAAAGAATTAGAAAAGTTGCTTTCTTTTGAAGAAAATCCTGTTGGATGGCAAAATCAGTCGTGCGGGCTGTCTCTGGTTTTAAAGCCGGATTAGCTTGATGAAAAACTGTATTGGCATAAAGCTCATAAAAGGTGGGGGCGGCAAAC
Source organism: uncultured Holosporaceae bacterium (assembly GCA_964515175.1). Classification (GTDB taxonomy): domain Bacteria; phylum Pseudomonadota; class Alphaproteobacteria; order UBA7879; family UBA5542; genus CAIWGV01. Next base: position 18,612 of record CAZEUR010000013.1, read on the forward strand.
CCAGTTTTTAGGGATCCTCTTAAAGTTGTGAGATTCAATTTGTATGCGAGTCCTAGGCTATAGGTACCGTAGCTTCCAAATTTATGATTTTCATCCAGCCGGCCTCCTATCTCTCCACTCCAATTTGAATTAAAGCTATGAGTGTGCTGAAGACCAATTCCCCAGTCAGTTCCTGTTTTTTGAAAATTGCCTTGGCTTTTATATATGTTTTGTCGAATATCCGTTAAAAGCTTAAGAGTACTGTGTTTTGTCCAGTGAAGAGATCCTTCATAGTGACCTCCCACTAAAGTGGTATCTGAGGAAAATTTTCCATAAAGACTTTCATCTTTTGTATCGGTTTCGTTTAAAAAAAGATTCAGTTTGTGAGAGAGATTTCGTACATCAATTTTTCCTTCAGCACCCACTAGAATCATTTTAAAGTTTTTTGTTCCCTGAGGCTTCAGAGATGAATTTGAATTATCATCATATTTTCCTGAAGACTCCATGACCCGTACTTTAAGCTTGATTTGGTGTGTTGTTGTGCCTTTTTGAAAAACTGCTGCGGCCCCCAGTCGGCCATATTTATTTTTTTCTCCAATCATGCGCGTTCGGTCATTCTGAGAGATGCCTGAAGATCGATCGCCTTCTCCATGGAGAATAAATCGACTATCAGATCCTTTTTCTTGGATGCTGGCATGACCATAAGCGGATTCAAAGGATCCATATTCTCCATGGACGTATTTATCAGACTTTTTATTAAAGGGCGTTTCCAAGAGGACAACCCCTCCAAGAGCTCTTTCTCCATATAAAACGCTGTTTGCCCCAGGAATAACTGATTGAGGCTGTACGGATCCAGACAGAAATTGTGAGAAATTTACCTCTCCTAAAGCTAGGTCATTTAAAGGAATTCTATCTAAAAAAACAAGGGTATGGCGTCCTGAAAGACCTCGAAAGCTTAAATGTCCTTCACCTGCACCAGATTCCTTAAGGAAAACGCTGGGAAGCCTTTCTAATTCCTCTGTGAGAAGTGGGCAATCATCTTTCAAAGACTCGGGTGTCGTATAAGAAGGAGAAAAAGTATCTTGTGGCCTAAGGTTTCCTCCATTTACGGTAATCTTAGTTTGAGAATATCCAAGGCCTATGACTATAACTATTAAAAAAAGTGTTCGAAAAAACATTACAAGCCCAAATAAAGGTTACTTGCCATTAATATGAGGGCCTTTATAGGCTTTTCATATCGCTAAAATCCCGCCGATTGTCGCTCATGACACAAAATGGCCGGTCTCCTGGCTCGTGAATCAAGCGCTTATGATCATCTTCCCGGGACTCAAATCCCAGTGATTTATTAAAAGAGGAACTCTCCATCGATCACAAACTTTTCACTTACAGTTGCGGGGGCAGCTATGACTTTTCATCCATATTCCCTAGAACCATTTCGATAGACGTATGTTTACAAATATTTGGACTTTTTGCAAGAAGTATTGCCCCGCCTTTTGGCGCTTGTTATAGTGAGTTATAGACCAATGAATAAAATGGAGAAGCTGATATGAAAAAAATATGGTTTTTGTTTACTCGCATTAGCGGCATTATCGGCTGAAAGCTATGCCGCTGCGGGGGGACAACGGAGAAGGCAACTTCCTCCTCTACCGACCCGTGCAGTTCAGAAGCTTTCGGCAGAGCAGGAGGAGCTTCTGAATGATGCCTTGGTCACAGAGCATCTCCCAATGGAGGGAATGGGCATTGGCAGTCTGGCAGCGGACTATGGTTTTGTGAAACTCCAGGATCCTAAAAAGCAAAAAGAAATATCAACGATGATTAGTTGGGCGGGGATGTTGGAAATGCAGATCGAGAAAGCACATACAGAAGCGGATAAAATCCGCAAGGGGCAGATTATTACACCCAATATAATGCGCTCATGGGAACATACGCTGAAGCAATTGATAACCCTTTGGGGGGAGCATGTTCCTTATATCCCAACAGATGCTGAAATTAAGGAAATCTTTGCAGAAAGAGCAGATATTGCAGCTGTGGAACGGGGTTGTGCAAAATTGCGGCATCTCCAAGCTAGAATGAAGAAGTGCCTAGATCCGAGAATTAGCCCCGAAAATCTTGTGATTGGAAAGGCTGTTAGCATTTCTAAATAATTTCCTTCAGTAAGGTATGCGTGCACAGTTCCTCTGACAAAGAAGAATTTGATTTACACTCAACCTCCAAAAGTAAAAGATTTGTGAGGGTCTTCTGAAGCATAGAGGGAGACCACAAGTTTAAATGTCTTTGGAGCTGAGGTTTTTCCGTAAAAAATACGACAGGTTTTAGGCTTCTCATGATTAAGTCTAAGGGCTTTCCGCTGTTAAGGAGGGTATGAGCTTCATGAAGCCGCACAAGATGCATGCTTAAGTTTCTTAAAACGCCAATGGGGGTACCCTCTTCTGTCAATTGAAGTCGCAGGTGTTTGGAAAAAGCGCTGGGATTTCGATCCAAAAAAGCAGAGGTTAGTGTATTGGCACTGGAAGAAATAAGGCCTGATAATCCAAGCCGCACATCTTGCTCTTCAATGGTGTCTCGAGATCCTATATATATCACTAGCTTTTCCAACTCTTGCTTCATCATAAATAGATGATCTTGAAAGAGATGGGCGAGGTTTTCCAAAAGAGGAGTGGAAATCCTCTTTTGATGGGACGCCAGAATGCCTTGGATCTGAATTTCGATTTCTTTTATGGACATCGCGTAGCAAGCAATGGCTGCCAAGTCTTCGTGATCCTCAAAAAGCTTTCTTAATTTTGAGCTGGGTCTTAGGTATGCAGCACTCTTTATGATGCAAGGACATGACGGGGTTTTGTTTTCTAAAATCTCTTTTATAAAAGGAACAATTTTGTCGGTAGCATTTTTGATCAACACGAGAGATGGGCCTGAGAAAAGATCAGGGGTTGCCAAAACATCTCTTAGAATCACTTTTTCCTGCAAAATATCATCTTCAAAAATTTGATGGAGAGGGGCATCTTTGGCAAAGGGAGCAAGATTCAAAAAAAGTTCTATCTTTGAGTCTGTAAGAGATTCTTCCTCTCCATAAAATAAAATAGACACAAGAGACTGTTTGGGGACCTTAGAAAATCGCGAGAATTCCTGGGGTGAAATCTTCACCTTAATCTACCTTTTCATCGTATGTGAAAAAAGTTGCCAATTGGACTTTCATGTTTTGAGCAACTTCGTCAATAAGCCGGTTCTTGGCATTTTCTTCTGAGACAAGATTAGCGTAAGGAGAGAACATGAGTGTGTTAAAGTCAGCGGTGAGCGTTTCAGATCCTCGATACATAATTTTACCCGTGCGAAGATGGCTTAAATCAAAATTAACCCTCAAAACAATTTGGGAACGACTGGTTGAAGAGTCTTTTAATAAAGAGAGTTCTTTTTTCTCATAATCCATCTGTACTTTTAGTTCATACAACGGAACATCGGGGGCTCCATAAGGAGTTAGCCGCATTAAAAGATCGTTTCTAAGAAGTTGTCCATGGCGATCGAGAATAATGGCAATCTTAATTTTAGAAAGCTGATCGAGGGTTTCTTCATTTCCCTTCTTATAAAGAGGCCTAAAGCCACATCCAGCCAGAAGGCCAAGGCAGCATAATCCGTAAAGTATAGCTCTAAACTGCAACAATGTTAATAACCCTCCCTGGCACCACAATAACCTTTTTAATGGTTTTGTCCACTAAAGCAGTTTTTACATTTTCTAAATCAAAAGCCAAGGGTTTTACAACTTCTGCGTCCATTTCTTTTGGAACTTCCAAAATTCCGCGTAATTTTCCATTCACTTGAACCGCCAAAGTAATCAAAGAATCTTGGGCTAAAACCATATCAGCTTGTGGCCAGGCAACATCGACGACCAACCCTTTTTTCTTGAAAGTAGAATGCCAAATTTCTTCTGCCAGGTGGGGAGTAATAGGGGCAATAAGTTGCACCAGAGTTTCAAAAGACCACCTCAACATCCACTTTAAAGAGAGGTCTGATTTCCCCTCAGATATTAATTCTTCTAGGTTGTTTGAAAGCTCTCGAATATGGGCGATAGCCTTGTTGAAATGATACCGTTCAATATTTTGAGAGACGGCCAGAATAGTTTTATGGGTCATCTTCTCCAAGGCCTTTGCTTTTTCAGAAAGATGCTCCGGTCTTTCAGAAACAGATCCTCCAATTTCTTGGGCTAGGCCCCAAAAGCGATTTACGTATTTCCAAGCACCATTTAGACCTGCTTCTGACCAATCAAAATCTCGTTCAGGAGGAGAGTCGGAGAGGATAAAAAGACGCGCTGTATCGACCCCATATTCCTGAATGATAATATCAGGATCAACCACATTATTTTTAGATTTGCTCATTTTTTCGGAAGGACCTACGGTTACGGGGTTGCCATCGGAGGTGAAAGATTTGCCTTGTTTTAAAATAATGTCTTCCGGATACAAAAGATTTCCCTTCTCATCTTTGTACGTTTCGTGGCAAACCATCCCTTGTGTCATAAGCCCTTCAAAGGGTTCCTTTAGATTTATATACCCACATTTTTTGAGGGCTCTGAGAAAGAATCGAGAATAAAGAAGATGGAGAACCGCATGCTCTACGCCTCCAATATACTGGTCTACAGGCATCCACTCTTCTGTGATTTTTTTGTCAAAAGGAGTATCCGCCTGGGGTGAACAATATCGTAAAAAATACCAAGAGGAGTCCACAAAGGTATCCATTGTGTCGGTCTCTCGATGTGCTGCTTTACCACAGGTGGGACATAGCACGTTTTTCCAAGTGGGATGGTGTTCCAAAGGATTCCCTGGCTTCTCAAAGGAGATGTCCTCTGGAAGAACAATGGGCAAATCTTTTTCAGGAACAGGGACAGCTCCACAGGTTTCACAATAAATAATTGGAATAGGGCATCCCCAATACCGTTGACGAGATACACCCCAGTCTTTAAGGCGGAACTGAGTGACGGGACTTCCGAGGTGGAGAGCTTGTAATTTCTGGATAGCTTCTTTTTTACCAGCTTCTATTGAAAGACCATCTAAGAACTCAGAGTTTATGAGACATCCTTCGCCTTCGTAGGCTTCTTTTGAAATATTGGGGAGCTCTCCATTCGGTAAGGAAAGAACAGGGATTAAAGGAAGGTTATATTTCTTGGCAAACTCATAGTCCCGTTGGTCGTGCGCTGGGCACCCGTATACAGCCCCTGTACCATAATCCATAAGGACATAATTGGCCACATAGAGGGGGATCAGGCGGCATTCAAAGGGACACTTTAGATAAAGGCCCGTAAAAACACCAGTCTTCTCAGCCGTATCGATGGCTTTTTGGCTGGTACCTAAAGCTTGGCATTCTAAAATGAACTCCTTTAGTTTTGTATTGGATTCAGAGAGCTCTCTAGCAAAAGGATGATCGGGAGCAATCACACAAAAAGAAGCACCAAAGAGGGTATCGGGACGCGTGGTAAAGACCCGAATCTTTTCTGAGCGTCCTTCAATTGGGAAATCTACATGAGCGCCCACGGATTTTCCAATCCATTTCTCTTGCATGACACGCACCTTCTCAGGCCATCTTTTAAGATCCTCCAAAGATGCCAAGAGGTCTTCCGAAAAATCCGTAATTTTAAAAAACCATTGAGAAAGACGCTTTCGCACGACCGAAGCGCCAGATCGCCATCCTTTGCCATCAATGACTTGTTCATTGGCAAGAACTGTGTGCTCTACGGGATCCCAATTTACGAACCCCTCTTTGCGATAAGCCAAATCATGTTTTAAGAAATCAAGGAAGATTTTTTGTTGGTGTTTGTAATAGCTTGGGTCACATGTAGCAATCTCTCGGGTCCAATCATAACTGATGCCGAGGGATTTGATTTGGGCTTTCATCGATGCAATATTTTGTCGAGTCCATACAGCAGGATGAAGCTTATGCTTTATGGCTGCATTTTCAGCCGGCAATCCGAATGCATCCCATCCAAAAGGATGAAGCACATTATATCCTAAAGCACGTTTATAGCGCGCGACCACATCTCCTAAAGCATAGTTTCTCACGTGGCCCATATGAAGGCGGCCGGATGGGTAGGGAAGCATCTCCAGGATATAGCACTTCTTTGGGGCATGATCCTGGGCTATAAAAGATCCTCTGTCCTCCCAAATGGCCTGCCATTTGGGTTCAGATTCTCTAAAGTTATAAGGTGTTCCCATAAATTCCTTTCTATTTTTCCTCGGCCAGACGAATTTCTCGGGCTCGAGTTAAAATGGCATCTTCTAAATGGGTAACCGTTTGAAGATCAACGTTCTGGTCCACCCATTCATTTTTCTTGTCTTTTTTCTGGCGGAATATGGAGACTTTAATGGCATCGGACTTGAGCTCACGACCCAAAATCACAACCTCGATCTTGAGCCGCTCTTTAGGAGTCTCGATGGGAGAGTACCATTCTGTGATGACGGTGCCCCCAAAAGGATCTGTGGAATGTTTGGGCAAGAAAGCGAGGGCATCGAGTGTTGCTCTCCACAAATAGCTGTTGATTCCAATGGATTCTTTTTTCTTAGGGGCTGTGGTAAAAATAGGTTCATCAAAGAGAGATCCTCCCATTCTTTCATCTCGACGTTCCCGTTTGTTTTGGGGAATCTCCGGCTTTTTTATTTCTTTTTTTTTCTCAGAGGGTGACGTGCACGCACCGAGTAGCGCTAACATTCCAAGTGGCAAAAAAAATCTTAATTTCATTGTAAGGAATCCTCAATTTAAAAACTGGCTAAACTATACACTTTTTAGCCAATTCTTCAAGAGAGGTGTGTGAGGTTTGTTATAGGAAATGCAGGAATTAACGACAAAAACTTTGCTGGATTTTTAAAAAATCCTGAAACAAGAGAGTTGTTTAGCTTTTACTCAAGCCGAAGCTCTCTTCTGGTATTCATCAAGAGTTCTGTAATGTCTTGATTAGGCTCCCTTTGAAGTTTCTCAATGAATTTATTTTGAAATAGATTCAACTCTACGGGTGGATTATGCTCATCGCACTCATTGGCTATCATATAAAGCAACTGCATAATGTGCTCTCTTATCTGAGGATCATATTCAACGCAGATTTCAGTCATTCTTAGGGCCCAGGCTCTCGCACGAGGGGGCATTTTCGCAAGAAGCTCTACCCTATCGCGCCCAAGGGCTCCCATTCTTATTTCTAAAAATCTGTTCATTTGTTCATACCCTTCTCGACTTTCGGCAGATTGCGCCAACTTAGCTAGGGAGGAGAGAAGCCTAGAGTTAAAATGCATGCCTATGCCGTATTGCTGTCTTTCTTGTTCTGGGATAAGCTGATTCGCTTTCTGCATGACCCAACCCTGACTATTCCGAGGTATTTGATTTAGCGCAGGGCGGGCCTCTTCGCGATGGCGATCAGCGGGGACTGTGTATGTTTGGATCATATGAGGGGCCCACTCCTCTTGATTAAGGGGAGCGGCCCCACTAGGCGGAATAGCTGCGACATTGAAGCATGAGAAATAAATCAAAAGAAGAAGAGATTGGATGAATTTCGTAATACACATTTCCTTGTTCCGACCGTATCACAATTCCAGAAAAAAGGAATTTTTCTTTAAAAACCTTGAAAAGTCGTGTAAAACTCAGGGGTTCAATGAACTCAAGAGACCTTAGTATGTTAGAGAAGATATATTCACCCACCACCGTTGAAAGCAAGTTTTACCCTTTATGGGAAGCGTCTGGCGCTTTTAAACCAAAGGGCACGGGAACACCTTACACCATTATTATGCCACCCGCCAATGTGACGGGGAATCTTCATTTGGGTCATGCCCTGACGTTCACTTTGCAAGATATTCTAATTCGATTTCATCGCATGCTAGGGGAAGATGTTCTCTGGCAACCGGGAACAGATCATGCAGGAATTGCGACCCAAATGGTTGTGGAACGTCAGCTGGAGAATGAAGGGTTCACGCGGGCTCAATTGGGGCGGGATGAATTTCTAAAGCGCATTTGGAAATGGAAAGGCGAATCTGGGGGCGCAATTATTAACCAGCTGAAGCGTCTGGGTGCGAGCGCTGATTGGACACGTGAGCGTTTTACTATGGATGATCACTCTAACTTTTGTGTGACAAAAGTTTTTGTTGAGCTCTACAAAGCTGGGCTTATTTATAAAGATAAGCGTCTTGTGAATTGGGATGCTAAGTATCAGACGGCCATTTCTGATTTGGAAGTGGATCAGGTGGAGTGTAGGGGTAAGTTTTATTATCTAAAATATCCGCTTGAAAACGGCGGCCATATTGTGGTGGCCACCACACGTCCTGAAACCTTTTTTGGAGATACGGCCGTTGTTGTGAATCCTGAAGATACACGATATAAAAACCTCATCGGATCTTACGTTCGTTTGCCCATGATCAATCGGAAAATTCCTATTTTAGGAGATGAGTATGGGGACCCCGAAAAGGGAAGTGGTGCTGTTAAGGTGACGCCGGCCCATGACTTTAATGATTTTGAAATTGGGAAACGTCATAACCTAGAACCCATTGTTATTTTAGATGAAAAATCCTTACTCAATGGAAATGTACCGGAGGACTATCGAGGTCTTACGACCACTGCGGCCCGGGAAAAGGTGGCAGCCTATTTTGAGGAACAGGGGCTTCTGGAGAAAGTAGAAGATATGACCCATTCAGTTCCTCATGGGGATCGGTCAGGCGATCGTATCGAGCCACGTCTTACGGATCAGTGGTATTTGAATGCGGAATTTTTAGCGCAAGATGCCTTGAAAGCCGTAGAAATAGGCGACACCCAGTTTGTGCCAGACAATTGGAAGGCCACTTACTTTAATTGGATGCGCAATATTCAGCCGTGGTGTATTTCAAGACAACTTTGGTGGGGACACTCAATTCCCGCTTGGTATGGACCTGATGGATATGCTTTTGTGGCAGAAACAGAAGAAGATGCCAAAAGACAAGCGAAAGATCATTATGGAAAAGAAACGACCCTTCGGCCCGATGAGGACGTTTTGGATACGTGGTTTTCATCAGCGCTTTGGCCCTTTGTGACCCTTGGGTGGCCAGAAAAAAACCCGATTTTTGAAAAGCATTACCCCACAAATGTTTTGGTGACGGGATTTGACATCATTTTCTTTTGGGTCGCCCGGATGATGATGATGGGGCTCCATTTCACAAAAGAAGTTCCTTTCAAGCAAGTTTACATTCATGCCTTGGTTCTTGATTCTAAAGGACAAAAAATGTCCAAGTCCAAGGGGAATATTATTGATCCTCTTCAGCTTATTGACAGCTATGGTGCGGATGCTGTGCGCTTTACATTGAGTTCTGCTGCGGCGCCGGGACGAGATATAAAAGTATCAGAGGATAAGGTGGAGGCGAACCGAAATTTTGCCACGAAGTTCTGGAATGCAACGCGATATGCACAAATGAACGGATGTGCCCTATCTCCTACTTTTTCTCCAGAATCCTGCAAACATCCTTTGAATCAATGGATTGTTTCCGAAATTAAGGATGTGGAACGCATCGTGCACAAGAGCCTGATGGCTTACAGATTCCATGAGGCCTCAAACGCCCTTTATGAGTTTTTATGGAAGACTTTTTGTGATTGGTATTTGGAATTCACAAAGCCTCTTCTGAGTGGACAAGATGAACAAATGGCAGAGGAAACACGGAATACCTTTGCGTGGGGGTTGGGTCAGGTGTGTCATCTTTTGCATCCCTTAATGCCCTTTATTACCGAAGAGATATGGCAAGCTTTGGGGGGGAAGGGTCTCCTGATTCGCGCAGAATGGCCTGTCTATTCCCACAAAGAATTTGATCAATCTAGAGCAGAAATTAATTGGATCATTGAGACAATTTCAGAGCTTAGGTCTCTTCGGTCTGAGCTCAGTATAAGCCCGGCTCTTTTCTTGCAGCTGTATTTGGAAGAGGGGGATGAACAGGTTAAGACACGTCTTCAAACCCATGGCGATCTTATTCAGCGGTTGGGACGTCTCATGCCCTTAAAATTTGCAAAAAGAGACAGGATGGAAAAAGCAATTCAGATTGTGGTGCCCCAGGCTATATTTTCTTTATCTTTGGAAGGACTTGTGGATATAGAAGGCGAAGTTCAGCGTTTGCAAAAGAACTTGGAAAAACTGGAAAAAGAGATCCAAAGCCTTGAGAAAAGACTGGGGAATGAGGAATTTAGGGGGAAAGCTCCCTCACATATCATTGAAGAGTTGGAGACAAGAAAAGTCACCTTCGAAGAGCAACAGCAAAAAAATCTGGTTGCCCTAAAACGAGTTCAAGAGCTTTTGTAATTAAGATGGTTCCTTGTCTAAGGGCTCACGCTTCTCCTCTAGATGACGGGTCATTTATGTCTCATTTCTTCTTTTTCCACCTTTTTTGTTTGGTTTA
>CAZEUR010000014.1:0-12765 GCA_964515175.1 uncultured Holosporaceae bacterium
GATAGGAGCTATCCCTAGTACGAGAGGACCGGGATGGACGTACCTCTGGTGTACCGGTTGTTCCGCCAGGAGCATCGCCGGGTAGCTATGTACGGACGAGATAACCGCTGAAAGCATCTAAGCGGGAAACTTCCCTAAAAACTAGTTCTTCCTACGAGAGGCGTTGTAGACTACGACGTTGATAGGTCGGGTGTGGAAGCGTGGTAACACGTGAAGCTAACCGATACTAATCCCTCCATTGGCTTAATTGACTTCACATATAGTAACATTTGTTTTACTTGAAGAGATTACGCGACTCAAATTTTTCAGGAAAACCAGGCACCTCTTTTTACAAGAGAGGTGCCCTAAGCTTTTTTTACAAAGAAGCTTTAACATCTCGGAGGATCTTTGATCCTCCTCGTGATGACGGTGTCAATTTTTTGATTGTCTTAAGGAATTAGGTCCTTAGATAGTCTGGTGGTTATAGCAAGGGATTAACACCCGATCCCATCCCGAACTCGACCGTGAAAGCCCTTTGCGCCGATGGTACTACACCTTGATGTGTGGGAGAGTAGGTCGCTGCCAGACTTTCTAAGGACCTTTTTTTTTGAGCTATTTACTTTGTTAGTTCGCCGCTCATGTGGGGTCACTATATGTCGCTCCTCCTGCCTCGTTCTGGATTAAAAAACCGCCTTTGACTAATTTACAGTGTTGCTACGTCGCTTTTCTTAAAAATCTCCGCTTATCTAAAGGATTTAATGCATCTTGTATGAAAAATTTATTGGTTCGTCGCTTGTGTAGCCTTACCCCACGTCACCTCTCGTTCCTAGATGTTTAGTCTCAGGGTGTGATGGGCAGGATTTGCAATAAACCTATTTAGTTCTGTTTACCAAATTTTAAAATGAATTCATAAGGCCTCACCCCTTTGGCGTACATTAACACCGTCCTCAAGGTCGCTGCTTAGTCTCATATGTTATGAACTCATCACTCTGTCGTTTACAGCTTGCACGGAGTATCCTTCATTAAGACGCACTACCACAAGAAAAATAAAAGCTATAAATTTTTCATAAAATCATTTATTCCCCAATAACAGAGGTATAAATAGTTTTTAGCTTTTTGAAAAGACCGGGATCGTTCAAAGTAGCAAAGTTCTCTGCATCTAAATAGTTATGAGAAATATCTACGCTTTTTATATGCTGACCAACATCTGTTGCGCCAAACCATCTCAAGCCTGGCGTTAAGTTTGAGTAACTTCCCCTAAAATAAGCATGCTCTATAGGAGGAAAATTCTCAAAATCTAAATTCTCTAAAAGCTTATTCATATGGCGACTATCAAGGCCAAATCTCTTAAGGTGCGGCATAATGAGTTTTAGATCTGTAAACACAAACTGACACAGCTCAAAATCAGTTTCTGAAGGCATATACCCCAAAGGACTATAAAATTTTACCTCCAAACTTTTCAGGTGTTTTAGTGGTTTTCTCTTCTGTTTAAGAGAGCTCATAACCTCTAATAAAAAAGCAACGTCGATATTGCTTAGCAGCACATTCTTGTGAGCTGGCTTGCAAAGAAAATCAATGCAATTTCCACATTGAAACTCTCCAAAAGCTTCTTTATAAGTAAAAGTATGGTCAGCGATAAATGAATTCTCTACTTGACGTATTATAAATTTCCTTTGGTCTTCTGGAGCTTCTGCTGCAGAAAAACTTGAAGAAAGTAGGAGTAAAATTAATATATTTAAAGTGATGAAAAAGCTCTTCATTGTAATGATTACTCCTTATTAGGAACCATTTATAGTTTTTAAAAGTTTATTTTTTTAAATGCAAGATGATTTTTTTTGAAAGATCTCTAAAAATTCTACAAGCTTATGTCCCGCTTAGCCATTTAAAGCACTACTGAGAGGAACCATGACCATATCGTAACTTGTCTAACATTCAAATGGCAGATTTTGTACCTTTGCGTAGTTTAACCCCCCCCCTTTTCGGCTTCTTTTAAAATCTCATCATATCTCATTCCATAAATCCTCCAAATTTTTTGGCATTCTACCTTTTATCCTGGGTTATGCAAGAGGCCTATTTTTGATAAAGCTGCTCAAAAATATGTGTTGAGTGAAGTAGAAAACCCAAAAGATCTTAATGATCGGCGTAAAGATTGGGGTCTTGAACCGATAGAGGATTATTTAAAAAAGCTTAATCATTTGTATGGTTAGCCCAGGGCTGACGCATCTTATTTCTTGATTACAAAAAAACAACCCTTTTCCAAATAGTTTTTTAAATTTAGTGGTATATCCATTTAGGTTGAAGATTGGAGTAAATAAATGGACCACGATACTAGATGTTTAGTCTCAGGGTGTGATGGGCAGGATTTACAATAAACCTATTTGGTTCTGTTTGCCAGATTTTAAAATGAATTCATATCTTATAATTTGGCTCATGCGCCATCAGGTCATTGGCCTATGAGATATGGGTGGCTCTCCCTCATTTTTGGCTAAAATATTCCAATCTAGAATTTCTTGTCCAGAGCCTAAAAAGATTTATGTTTTTTTGGGGTCCGCCCGCTGTATCGTTGTTATAAGAAAAAAACATGGTTCCAGAGAGTTTTTGCAACTTGGTTTCGAGGGCAAGAAGGGGTAAGATCAAAATTGGAGTTTAGGAGTATCACGAGAAAAACAATAAATTGTCATGCTGATTTGAAAAAATACTAATAATTAAATATACTATATATTATAATATTATTATAATATATTTGTTTGGTGGGTTCGTGAATATTTTTATATACATATATCTTATATTTATAACTATTTTTTGTGGGGATGTGAAAAGCGTTCCGGGATCAGACCGAGAGCTTGAAGCCGCAGGAAGTTTTCATAGGGTTGGGTCTTTACAGCCTTGGAAAAGTAAGCGTTTTGTGGGAGTGGTGCCTTCTGTAGATGTCTCTAGATTAGATGCTATAGTTCGAGAACGCAGTGAGCGGCGGGCGAAATTAAAAGGGTCTTTTTCGAGTACTGGTGCAAATGATGATAGTATGGATGGGGACGAGCAAGGGGGAATGCAGAATGTAGATCTTGCTGCGTTTTCAAGTTTGGGTTTGTCGCCCCCCAGAGGGGGACCTGCGGGTTTGGAAGGAGAGACTGAGAGTGAGGGTGTTTATGCCCAGGGTTCTGATCCAGATTTGACGGAGACATTTTTGGAGCATGACAGAAAGAGGTCTGTTTCCGCAGCGCCCACCTTGAAAAAAATGGATGCTGATCCTTTGCCTCCTCGAGAAAAATCAGCCCCTCCTTCCCTTAGGATAAGAGAAGAGCAAGCGCGCGCTCCTGCTCCAAGGGAGACGGATGTGGAAATTGAGCCGGCACCCCGGCAGAAGGCCATATCTCCCAAAACTCCTAAGAAGACTACAGTAACCATAGGGGGAACTGCAAGCCCAAATTCTTTGTGGCAAATGGATCTTTTGAATGGTGAAATATTGAGGCAAACTCAAGCTAATCTTATGGGACCTGTTTTCCAGGGAAAAAAAGTGCCAAAACCGAAAGTACGGAAAGGTCTTCTGGGCTTCTTTGCACGCATGAATGGAAACGATGATGCTTGAGGAGGGGAGAAAATCCTCTTGACTTTTTCAAAAGAACGTAGTATACATTTTATACGGTCAGGTTCCTGACTTCAAAAAATCCTTCGAAATAAAAAGTGTTAGAAAACTGATTCCTGAAGCGTCGTTTAAACGTTGCTTTGGAGAGCAGTTTTGGTTGTTTACAAAACTCAAAAGGAGGCCGCATGGTCACATGGATACAAAAACTATGGGATAAAAAAACAAGCCAGGTGGGGCATTTATTGGCATGGAATCAGGTGGGGCGCCCTGTTTGGACGCCTCGGCAGTATGATGCCCTGACGGAAGAGGGGTACCAGAAAAATGTCATTGTTTTTAGGTGCGTTAATTTAATTGCCCGCAACGTTGCAACGCCCCCTTGGATTTTGTACCAAGGAGATCAGGAGATGGAAAGTCATCCTTTGATGACCTTGATGGAACATCCCAATCCTTTGCAAACACGGACAGCTTTTTTGGAGGCGCTGGCGGCCAATATATTGTTGTCGGGAAATGCTTATGTGGAAGCGGTGGGTGACACAGGGCAGGCGAAAGAGCTCTATCTTTTACGACCGGATCGGATGCAAGTGATTCCAGGGCGGGATGGGTTGCCCCAAGCATATGTCTATCAAGTAAGTGGTCAAAAGCGGGTAATTCCGGTGGATTTGGCGAATAAGAAATCTCCCATCCTTCATCTTAAAACCTTTCATCCCCTCAATGATTGGTATGGTATGAGTCCTGTGGAGGCAGCCGCGTCTGCCATTGATCAGCATAACGCAGTGGGTGGGCATAATCTGGCGCTTCTCCAAAATGGGGGACGACCCACGGGGGCTCTGATGGTGAAATCAAGTGAGCGCCGGCCTGGCGGGAATTTGAGTGATCTCCAGCGCAAAAGCCTCCAAGAAAGTGTGCGGAATTTCTATGAAGGATTTGAAAATTCCGGTCGCATCATGGTTTTGGAAGGGGATCTTGATTGGAAAGAGATGGGGCTTAGTCCCAAAGATCTGGATTTTATTGAAGGAAAGAACTTGTCGGCCCGGGAGATTGCGCAGGCTTACGGTGTACCTCCCATGCTGGTGGGTGTGCCGGGAGATGCCACCTTTGCCAACTATCGAGAAGCCCGATTTCATTTGTGGGAAGATACAGTGCTGCCCCTTCTGAATATGATTATGAATGAGATGAATGGGTGGATGACGGGTGCCCATGGGGAGAACTTAAGATTTTCCTATGACGCGGATTCCATTCCTGCCATGGCGTTGCGCCAAGAGGCCCAATGGGCGCGATTGGAGAAAGCGAGTTTTTTGACAGTTAATGAGAAGCGACAAGCGGTGGGATATTCGCCAATTGAAGAAGGGGATCATCTTTAGATTGAAACAACAAAAAAAGGTCTATATTTTGAGACTAATAACAAAAGGGGGATTTCATGAAGATTTTTAAGGTTTTAACAATTCTATTTTTTTTGCCTGTGGGGCACGCCATGGGGGCTGCAGCTGCAGACTTTGAGGGGCAAGCGGATCATTGGCCTGCAGCAATGATAAGGCAGTATGGGGGAGAGTTAGATACACAGAGTAGACTGGAAGCAATCAAGTCGGATAGACGTATGTGGCTTGAAGAAAAGGCAAGGATCTATGTGACGGCTCAGCACCCAGAGCGCTGGAACCATTTGATCAGCCTTGTGGAGGCGCAGGAAGGACCAAAATGGTTTGATAATATAGTGAATCAGTTAAGTTCAGAAGAAAAGATTTTCTCCGATGCAAATCTAGATGCTTTTTTAACGCTTTCTTTTAGGGTGCGTAGATGGGCGCTTGAAATGACAGGACACTTGATGACTTTGGAACCCAAAGAAGATTTGGAAAATTGGGGGCCTTTATTGAAAAAACTAAGCGATCCTTATGTGCAATCATATGGATCTCGAAGCTCTCAGGGGATTATGGTGCAACTGGAGAAAATCTTCCGAAAGTTTAGAGATATGACAAATGAGCACGGGTTGCCTGAAAAATTAGATATGAATTATTTTAAAAGCCTGTTTCAAACGGGAGAGGCTTCCGTGTCCGCTTCCGAAGCAGAGTCAGAGACGGATTAGGTCCTAGACATAAAAGGATTTTTTAAGACCTAAGGGAGCTCATTGGCTCCCTTTTTTATAGGAGGATACGAATGGAAACATCATGCCATTTTTTTGATATTAAGACCGTGAGTGACACAGGTTTTTTTTCAGGCTATGCCAGCGTGTATGACGTGCTGGATCAGCAGAACGATAAGGTGCAGCGAGGAGCTTTTCAGAAAAGTCTTGCTCAACAGACGGCCCCTAAGATGCTCTGGCAACATGACCCGGCTCAACCCATTGGAAAGTGGGAAAAGGTGCAAGAAGATAATCGAGGACTTTATGTGGAAGGGCGGTTGTTTTTGAGTATCCAAAAAGCCCAAGAAGCCTATACGCTTCTAAAGGAGAATGTACTGGAGGGCTTGTCCATCGGATATAATGTGCTGCAAGCTAGTCGTCAGAAGGGACATCGACTTTTGGAAGAGGTGCGACTTTTTGAGATTTCGCTTGTGACTTTTCCCGCCAATCCCGGGGCGCGGGTTCTAATGGTGAAACGGGAAAAGCCTGATGAGGCAGAGATTCAGAAAATTTTGGAGAGGATTGGGCAAACAATCCGTGGATAAACCGGGGTATTTAGGTCTTTTGAAGCGCATTGTGATTGGCGTGGATCCGGCAGTGACAGCCTCTGGAAAGTCTGATGAGACGGGCATTATTGTGGTGGGTCTTGGGTACAATGGGTTTGCCTATGTTTTGGATGATTTGAGTGGGACCTATTCACCCAGTGGATGGTCTGTGACCATTATTAAAGCTTACTGGGATTATGAGGCAGACCGGGTGGTAGCAGAAACTAACCAAGGGGGGGATATGGTGGAGAGTATTCTGCGTATGTCGGACCCCAACGTGAGTTACAAGGGCGTGCGGGCGACGCGGGGGAAGTTGGTGCGCGCGGAGCCCATCTCGGCCCTTTATGAACAAAAGCGGGTTTTTCATGTGAAATGCTTTCCAGTTCTTGAGAATCAGATGTGTAGTTTTACAGGGCGAGATATAAAATCCCCAGACCGAGTGGATGCCCTGGTGTGGGCACTTACGGAGCTGATGATTACGCCTTGGGATGATTCGGCAACACAAGTGTGGGGTGTGTGAGCAGCCCCATGAAACGCCTATTACGTCGCGAAATTTCAGGCTCTCTCATAGCCGACATCTTATAAGCTGGCTCATGCGTCATTCGGTCGGTTGCCTATTCATATAGGTGGCCCTTCCTCATTCCTAGAGCCAACTTAAATCTGTCTAGCCATGCCTCCTTATGTACTTCTGTTTGAGAATTACTGAAAAAATTCACTTGAATCAAGGGATAAAATGATTTTATATTTCAAAAATTTATTTTTCAGATAAAGGAATTGAGAATTATGAAATTAAAGATTCTATTGGGGATCTTGGCTATGGGATTTAATGGACAGGCGGCTTTAGATCCTGAAGGAGCTCCTAAGCCCCCTTCTAAACTCGTATCTGATTGGACAACTCTTCTTGTTAACGGACAGAGATGGAGACGAGATGTTGAAGTGACAGCAGCGCAGATCGCTAAATTCAATCTTGGACCCTATGGGACTTTGGGAGATGAATGGGATGAGAAGAACAATTGCCTGAAAACAGTGAAAAACAAGAAGCCAGAATGATCTCCTTCGCTTTCCACTTGGTATGAAGTAGAATTTCTAAGCTCTTAACTTAAAAAAATCCCCGGGAACCCGGGTTATTGGCAACAAAGCCGGCATCGAAAGATGTCGGCTTTTTTTATTGGAGGAAAAAATAATGACGATGGAAAATTTAAAGACGACCCTTGAAACATTCGAGCAAGATCTAAAAAAATTTCGGGAACAACAGGAGGATAAAATTGAAGCACTGGATAAAAAATATGCGCAGAAAATGGAAGTGTCTGAGGCGCGCCCTCAGAGGTCTTTGAAAGCAGAGCTCTATAACGGATCTTCTCCTGTGGCTCTACTTCAGTACATGAGGGAAGGGGACCGGCCATTTGAAACGAAAGCTTTGTCTACGGGAGAGGTGCCAGGATCCTATATGCTTCCCTCTGTGGTGCAGGAGCGGATTCGCTCCGTGATGGAGACGTATCCCTCCCTCCGGTCTGTGGCACGGGTCATGACCATTTCATCAGGATTGGTAGAAGTGATTGTAGACCGTGACTTGCCTCAAGCGGGATGGGTGGAAGAGAGGGGAGAGCGTCCGGAGACGGACCCGTCAAGTCTTGCCAAAATTACCATTCCCGTGCATGAAATTTATGCGAAACCCCGAACTACGCAAAAGCTTCTGGATGATGCGGCGCTTAATATTGAAGAATGGCTCGTGAGCAAAGTGGCGGAGAAGATGGTACGCCTTGAAAACCATTCTTTTATCCATGGAGATGGACAAGGTAAACCCAAAGGGCTTTTGACTTACGAAACTTGTGAGAGGGATGCTTGGGAATGGGGGAAAGTGGAGCATCTGATGACAGGACGCAATGGAGAATTTGGTGTCCATGGTCCAGATCTTTTGATTGATCTTGTTGAGTCCATGAAGACGGAATACCTGTCTGATTGTGTGTGGCTCATGCCGCGATCCGTGCAAGGGGTGGTGCGGAAATTTAAAGAACAGGGACAGAACGGACAATACCTCTGGCAGCCCGGGCTTGAAGGGACTGTGGGGAAGTTGCTCGGATATCCTGTTTTGTTGATGGATGAGATGCCCGCCTTGGTGCCGGGCCGTGCCAGTAAATCCGTTGTGTTTGGGAACTTTAAGGAAGCTTATCAGATTGTGGATCGGACAAACATGAGTGTTCTCCGAGACCCTTATAGCTCTAAACCCTACGTGGAATTTTACATCACCAAACGGGTAGGCGGAGATGTGATTAATTTTGAAGCCCTAAAGGTTCTTAATTTTTCCGAACGAGCTCAAGCGGAATAGGGGGAGTCCATGATTGTGACTCTTATGATACCGCCGCTCTTAGAGCCCGTAACACTTCTGGAGGCAAAAAATTTTCTTCGCATTGAGCATGAGAAAGAAGATGATCTGTTGATGCAATTGATCCGCACAGCACGGGAAATGGTGGAACGGGAGACAGGAAGGCACCTGATTTTACAGACAGTGTCAGCGGTCATTCCTTTTCGACCACAGCGACGCACGGAGGGACTGAGTTTGCCTCGGGTTTGGGCGTCTCCCGGGCGCACGATCTTTTATGTACCCACAGGTCCCTTGCGGCGACTTATAAAAGTGGATTTGGTGCGTGAAGAGGGAGATGCATGGGAAATTCCTGAGAAAAAAGTTCATCTGAATACAGCGGTGGATCCCGCTCTTTTGATTTTGGATGTGGTGGAGGGATGGGGTGTGCGGCTTACCTATGAAGCGGGGTATGGGGGCGGGGCAGGAGATGTCCCCGCCCCCTTGCGGCAAGCCATTCTTATTATGGTGACCAACCTTTATGAGAACCGAGAGGCGGGCAATCACAATATCCATGAAAAGTGTGGCTATCTTTTGGAGGGATTTAGGTCCCAAGGACGGCTACTATGAAATCCAAAGTGACGGTGGAGCAACTGAACCAACGGGTGGATGTGGAAGAGAAAATTCCCGAATCCGATGACCAGGGAGGATTCACGGACCATTGGGTTCCTTACCTGACCATATGGGCCCATGTGGTGCCTCTTTTGCCACTTATGGGAGATGAAATATGGCGGGTGGGGGAACATTTTTTCTCAAGCCGGTATAGTTTGTGGATGCGGGGGGAAGTACCACTGAAGCCGGGTCTTCGATTTCGGTGGAAAGAGTCTCTTTTATATCCGGTTTCCATGGCGGTTTTGATCGACAATGGTCGGTTCCAAATTGTGCTAACGGAGAAGGAAGGATCTCGATGATTGGTTTGGACTATGGATTGATTGCGGGTGTTATGAGGTGTCTGAGGCCGTATTTAGAGGCGCGGATCGCGCTTTATCATTATGTGCCAGAAAAAGTGAAATTGCCTTATGTGTCCTTAGCGCTTTTGGAGGTAGGGGAGGGGAACGGCCTTCCACCTCCTCATTTTCAAGCAAAAGTGGAATTCCAAATTCATGTGTGGAGTGCGTATTCTGGACTTTTGGAATTACACCAGATTATGAAGAAGGTGGCAGAACTTTTGGATAGTCAGGCGTGTGAACTGGAGACGCATCAGGTGCTGCTTAAGCTTGTGCGGGTGAGGATTGAGGGGCAGCAAGATTCTCAACGGCAACGGGTTCGGCGTGGAATTTTGGATTTTGAAGGTAGAGTCTTTTGAATTTCATTGCATTGGCCTCCAAATCCCTGCTAGCATAAACAATAAGAAAAAATAAAAAGGGAAGTGTAGCAAGTGGGCAGAAGTTTTTTGCAAGGTGTTTTAGCATCTATCTTTATATCTCAGATGATGACCTCTGTTTGGGGGGCAGATGATGTTCGAACCATATCTAGTGACGCTTTCTATAGTGCATTATCGACCGGAGAGGATCGAAAATTAGTTATCCAATCTAATGCCTCTGATGGGAGTATTCCTGAGGCAACTTTTGATGGCGTCATATCGGGTTATACTGGGTTCACTGTGGGGGATGGAACTAAGCCTATTCGGGCAATCTTAAATCAGATAAATACTTATACTGGGCCCACAACAGTTAATGATGGAGCAATATTGAAGCAGGGGCTGTCGGGAGCCCTCCCGGTAGGAGGTCTGGCTCTGAATGGCGGGACATTGGAGTTTGATGCCAACTTCGATGGAATGGGGACTTTCGATAAAGATATCTCTTTAAGTGGGAGAGGGGGCTTGCTGCAAACATCTGGTTGGGGGGGGTATCTTCTTAACTCTCATATCTCGGGATCTGGAGGGCTTGTGATTAGTAGAGGGATTATTCAATTGAACTATTCTTGTACTTATAGTGGTGGCACGAAGATTGAGCATAATGCAACTCTGGCTGTAGATATGAGGAATCTTCCAGAAAATGGGCTGCTCACCTTATCTGGAGGAACTCTTTTGGCTAATGGAATTTATTCAGGTCCTGTTATTCTTACGGATAATACGAGGAGCGAAATAATAGACTGTATTTTTTCGGGAGGTATCACAGGTTCTGGAGGGCTTTCAATCGGTTCTTCTGAACTCAGCACAACTATTTTTATGGGAGAGGCTAGCTACAGCTATTCAGGGCCCACTCATGTTTATGGGAATTTTGAAGTGTCTGTTCCTAGTTTATCTAGTTCAGAAATCATTGGCTATGGAGGGCAGATTACTTTTAAGGCAGCAGCAGGTACCTATGCTAATCCTCTTTCTGGAGACGGTATTGTGAATGTTCCGTCAGGTGCGAACTGGAGGTTGTCGGGAGGAATTTCTGGAGGTCTGCAAGTGCAGGTCGAGAGAGGAGGCTCTCTTATTCTTGATGGGACTCAAAGTTATACAGGGGCTACAATAATTAGCGGCGGATCCTCTTTAGGGTTTACAAGTGCAAATTCTCCTTTATCTTATACATCAGGTGTTACTTTTGGGACGGGTGGAGGCACTTTGGATTTGTCAGGGATGGGGGGTGGATCGCCTGTTTTCACGACGGGAGGGATTACAGCCTCTAGGGCGGCAACCATAAAAACCATTATTGGAAGTGGTAGTGCAGATTGCCCTGTTATAGATGTTAAAGGCACCGCTATTTTCCTACCAAGCTTGAATCTAGAGTTTGTTCTAGCAGACGCACCAAGCAGTTATGCTGAAGGCCAATATGATTATACGTTGTTTATGAATGCCGCAGAAGACAGCATTGTGTCTTTAGGAACCTCCATAACGGGTCTTCCCTCTGGACTGACAGCAAGTCTGGAGCCCTTATCAAATGGTAATCTTAAATTTAAACTTGTCAAATCTTCAGCCAAGAACACACATACAGTGAGTGGTGGGCATGGGGCAACCCAGAACGTTTCAAATACAGTGAATTCGGTGACATCACATCATTTGAGTGATTCTCGAGACGAATCTGTCGGAGGAAATGCTGATGGGGGATCCTCTGGGAGTTTCAGAAAAAACCCTTTTCAGGCACCAAATCTCACGAATGATTTTTTAAACGTAACGGATAGGGCTTTGGCTCATGCAACAGAAGATACGCGACGGTTTTGGTCGCCGGCTCGAACAGAAAAGACAGCCGTGTGGGTTCAGCCTTTTGGCATGACCTTGAGGCAAGGAACTGAAGAATCCATACCTGGATATAAGACCAGGACTGCTGGGGTATTGGCAGGATTTGACCACAAGTTCCGCTACGACATTATTGGTGGGGTGGCGCTTGGGTACGCACGCACTAAGCAAAATTTTGAAGATAATGCTGGTCATGGAAATGTGAAAGATCGTTTTCTAAGCTTCTTCGGTACCTGGTTCCGAGGACCCTGGTATGTGGAAGGGTCTTTGTTGATGGGGCTGGAGACCTATCAAGGCGTTCGGAATACAGGCATTAACAACACATTTGTGTCCAACCATCACGGAGGATACGAGTTCTCACCGCACGTGGGCGGAGGATATACCTTTGACCTGAAGGGATTTAAGCTCAAAGGATTTGCCAATCTTGACTTTGCCTATTCTGCTCAATACGGGTACCAAGAGACAGGGACAAATGGCATTTACTGGAGTCAGAGTTCTGCCAGCATGTTAAGGACAGAAGTGGGGGGAGAGCTGTCCCATACCTATGAATTCACAAACGTGAACTGGAGGCCTGTTTTAAGCCTAAGTGGAGTAAACAAACGACCTCTCCGAAAGGGAACAATAGTATCTCCCACTGCCGGTTCTTTTAAATCCACCCAAAAAACCACAACAAACATCTCTCCCGGAATAGCCTCCACCTGGCAGTTTAATGACGGATACTCCTTCAGTGCCGCCTGGATGGGAGAGTTCGGTAGTCAGTATAATTTGCAAGAGGTATTCCTTAAGTTTTCCAAGAAACTATAGGGAGACCACGATTTTTGAGCCATTGACGTCGTCACTGCGGCGCTCATGTAGCATTAAACTACATGTCGCACCTTGTTCCTAGTTCTGACTCAAAACTTGTGGTCTCCGGGATTGAAATAGACTTTGAGCCATTGACGTCGTCACTGCGGCGCTCATGTAGCATTAACTACATGTCGCACCTTGTTCCTAGTTCTGACTCAAAACTTGTGGTCTCCGGGA
>CAZEUR010000014.1:12865-27906 GCA_964515175.1 uncultured Holosporaceae bacterium
TTGAAATAGACTTTGAGCCATTGACGTCGTCACTGCGGCGCTTATTCTAAACTTATGAAAAAGGAGAAGATAATGACACCATCAGATAATCTTATTGAAGCTCTAGAAATTCAATTATCAAGCTTGAGTCGACGACGGATTTATGAACGCCCTCGGTGGATGAGATAGATGACAGAAACAATTTTAACTCTTAAAGGTGTGGGGTTGCCACCCCTGTCGGCCCGTCAATGTACGCAGACTTTGGAGGGCGTTCCTTTGGGAAAACTCTCTAGAACCGTGAATGGAAAATTGTTGTACACGGGAGATGAAGTGCATCAAAAATACACGAGCCTTATTAAAGGACGAGATAAGCATCCGGCGGGGTTTGATACCCTTCGACGTGGCCAACAGGTACAAGTGGGATGCATACAGCGCCTCTGGCAAGAGGGAACTGAGCCCACGATTCAGCTGGGACGACCGGCTGTGGAGGGAAGTGTGATTGTAATGAATCTACGCCAAGAACCTCTTTCTTTTGTGCAAGAGAGATCTCAGGTAATTCGGATATTGTCGGAAGAAAAAGCATATATCAGTTACAGGCCCATTTTGAACATGCGCATCACGGAGATGAGCCTATCAACAACCGAATGGGAAGGGGAGAGCGCGTGGATGCTCAAATTGGAAGAGGTCTAACGTTTCTGGTTTTTTAGCTCAGACAAAGACATATGAAGCGTGCTTCCGATGATGATGGCAGCCCCGATAAAGACAGAAAGGGCAGGAAATTCTCCGAAAAAGAGGAGGCCCAAAGGAACAGCAAAGGCAAATTCCACATAACGGAAAGGCGCAAGCGAGGATGCATCCGTTGCTGCAAAGGCGCGGAAGATACAGATCTGAATGAGGTTGGCACCGGCACCATAGAGAAGAAGCCAGAACAATTCACCCCAGGTGGGGGTTTGCCATACACAAATGGCTGGAATGAGAGCCACAAGCGTTGTGCCCAATGCAAAGTAAAAGAGAAGAGTAAGAGTGCTTTCATTCAACACCATTTTTTTATTTAACACATCGGAGACGGCAAACAAAAAGGCCGCCAACATGGGGATAAGAACGGCAATGTTAAAATGAGAGGTTCCCGGCTGGATCATGATCAAGATGCCTATGAATCCAAGGAGGACAGCCATCCATCGAGCGGATGAAACTTTTTCTCGTAAAAAGACAATGGCCAGTGGCATGAAAAAGAGGGGCTGGGTAAAGGAAAACACGGTCACTTCCGCAAGCGGCAAAAGGGTAAGTCCGTAAATGAAAAGATAAATGGCGGCCGCCCCGATCATGGCCCGCCAAAAGTGAAGGTCAGGACGCTTTGTTTTAAAAGAAGAAAGCCCATGCTTGAACATAAAGGGGAGAACGGTCACCATGCTGAAGAAAAATCGGAAAAAAGCGACTTCTAAGCTATCGAGACGAGACCCAATAAATTTAGCGATGATATCGTTGCTAACGCTGATGAAAGCAATCAGTAACGCCCATGTGACTCCTTGTGCATATCCAGGAGATTTGATCCATTTAAAGAAATTCATAGGGAAAACCTATAGGGAAGCGAGGGTAATGTCAATGTTTCTAAATTTATGCAAGCGTGTTATCCTGGGAAAAAGGAGGCATAAATGAAATATTTTCAATTGATTTTTATGATTTTTTGTGTGAGCGCAGGGACCTATGATGGAAGAACTGCGTTAGACCCTTGTGAGGCTTTGAAGTGGCAATATAGATCGGTGGTGGAGAGATCAAGAAATTTACGTTACAAGGATTTTGAGGAAAAAGTTGGCGGGGATCTTCAGAGATTTTTGACAGAAAGCAGTGACAGTCTTCAATTGAAAGATCCAGAAAAAAGCGTTGTGCAAAGGCTTGATGGCACAAGACGGAGATGGATAGATTTACAAGCAGTTTGTCCCAATGCAAGACATCAAGGAATTATTCTTGCAACAGCTATGGAGTTTTTAGAACAACCAGAGTTTCAAAGGGGATATTTTAGCGGTGGAGAAATTTTCTGGACGTTACAGGACTATTTGAGCAAACCGGAGGTTCCTAATATTTTTTGGGATATGGAAGGGAAGAGTATCATAGCTCTTTATTACCTAATGAGAAGACATCCGAGTGTAGACCGATACAGTATTTCCAGAGAGGGCCTTCCTCAGGTTGAGGAAGACAGTCCTCCTCTCATAGGAACTTTTCAGGCTCCCTCTGATGACTTTGTAAAACGGCTTACGGAGGCTAGAATAGAAGATTTAGCTCAAGCGGTAAGGGCTCTAAAAATACCCCATGCTTCATTTGTACAGAAGTTTATGGAAGCAGGCAAAGGATCCTTGTATCACGTAACGGCAAAGCTATCCCATTCTGAACCTGCTCTCAATAGCACTCGGAAAGAACCAAGAGGAGAGCCAGTTTTCACGCGAGATCCTTTGGTGCCTCAGACCTATCTTGTGGTGCCTCAGACCGATCTTGGGGATAAGGAGGCACATCTCGATTGTTAGAAATTTCAGCAGCACCTGTCTTTGTTTGCTCCTGCAACCGTTCAAAAAGTTTCCGAAGAACTTTCTTCATGGCGACAATCTTTTTGTTTTGGGCCCCTCTCCTAAGGGATTTTGGGTGGCGCCTGTAAGGAGAATCGGTTCCAGAAGTGGAGCTAGAATCATCCAGATCTATGGCCTGAGGATTTATGACGCGAGATGGTGGTGGGAAAAAAGTTTCTGCAGGTTCCGTGAGGGTAGACTGGTCATCAGCCGCCGCACAAAAAGAAACAGGGGATATGGACACAAAAAGAAGGAAAATTAATATTAAAATTTTCACAATAGGCTCCTGGCTTGATAACTTTAATGGAGCCAAAATACACAGAACTTATTGAATATTCTACCGTTTTTTTAATCTATTTAAGGAAAAAATCATGACTTTCTATTTTGCGTGGGCAAACGCGAGCGATACTTTTGATCCAAAAATTCACTCACGGGAAGATGAAGAGGTGGTGCATTTAGAGATTATTCATGAAGAAGGAGAATTTCCGGTGGCCTTCCTGCAGATTCAAAATCTGAAAAATAGTTCACAACCTCGACTTTTTATTTCTTGTAAAACGAATAATGGGATTGAGTTTTTGTTTGATGGGTGGCGGCGGAATTTTCCCTTAGAGGCAAATGCGGAGGTGCAGATACTAGAGCTGACGGCAGAATCCCCGCAATCTGGAGAGGAATTAAAGAGAGCACAGCAATTTTTGAAGGAAGAGCCTTTCTGGGAACCTCTTTTGGTGCCAGATCATGCCCAGGAGGATTTGGATGAGATTTTGGACAGCCAACCCCTTTTACCGCATTGGTCAAGGCAGGGAGGAGAGGTTTGTTTTTCCCATATCACCAAGGGCCGGAAGTTTTGTGACGTGGGTCGGAATTTTTTTCAGGGAAGTCTTAAGGCAACGTTGAAGCCACTTCCTTTTTCTTGGGTGAGTGTGGAGGCATCTGTGGAATGGATCCAGCAGTATGACGGTGTGACAGACCTAGGTTCTGTTTTGGCGCCTCAAGGGCTGTTGAGTACATTGACAGGAGAGGATTTAATAAAGAGATGGTGGCGCCCTGATACGCCTTTGAAAAACAGTGGATATACGATTCTGAAAAGCTCTTTGATTCCTGTGGAGGCTCCAGAGTCGGGGGCTTTGGGACTTTATCCCCGCACCAGCGTTCCCTTTAAGACGAAAAGAGGCATGAGTACGTTGCCTCGCTATTGGTTTAAGCCACAGCTGAGGGTGCAGTGGAATTACCGACAAAAGAGAGAGGAAATATTGTGCCTGACTGTGGGGAAGGGCCAGGAAGGCCCCGGCAAACAGTTGAAGGTAAAGTTACAAAATGTGAAAGGGCAGATGGAGGGGTGCTTGTCGAGTTTTTTTCTAACCTCTCGGGGACAGAAAGTGGCAAAAAACTTGGCTCTTCGAGCGCACACCTATTTGATGGCAAGTCATAGAGTTTTTGAAGTAACGGTACAAGTGCCTTTTGAACAAGGGATCTCTTTGAGTTGTGATTACGAGATAAAGATTGAAGATGGTGGGCTTCCGGGTAGGGCTGTTTTGGGGAAAGTTATTAAATATCGGCTGGTGGTGGATGGCACAACGGGACATAAATTTGGGGAGATAAAAATTGCCTGTCTTTTGGATAAAACGAGGCTGGACGTACCGATCCTCAAGGACTATGGAGGCCAGACTCCAACCCAGGGAATCCTTAGGCCAGACCTTATGGGAGCCGGTGATTTGGTCATAAAGATGGAGGTGATCCATGGGGTTGATGAACAGAATTCGGTGCTTGTGGGTCAGTCTTTTGAGGGAATTTCACAGGCCTTTCGGCGGGTTCAAGATTATTTTACTCGGATTCGATTGGAGCTTAGAGATCTGAGGGCCATAGATGTCTTGACCCACGTGATTAAGGGAGAGGTGGAATGAACCCATTTAATTTTCATGAAAAACCCTATGGACGAGGGTATGAGGCACCTAGCACAGAGAATCTTAATCAGCAAGCAGCTGTTTTGGATATGGAAGATACACCAATTCCTGATGGGGATCTTGGGGCAACGTATTTCCCAGAGCGTATTACGCTGAGAACCAGGCTGGAGTTTATCCATTATGAAAATGAGGAAACCGTTGAGGCTTCTGTGAATGGGAGACTTTACCCCAAAACGTTTCTGTACAAGCTTGGGCATGTCAAAGGGGATGGAAGTGCGCATCTGAAGGTATGGTCTCAAATTCGATATGTGGATTTTATATATGAGGGTTGCGGCTTTTATTTGAATCTCCATGAGCAGATGATCCCTTTTTATGGAGGGTCGTGGGTTTCAAAAAAGATTCAATTGCCCCAGGAGACACGGGTTTTTCGAAAGCCTTTTGCGGTGAGAGAAACGGCCCTTAAGATGGTCAGTGTTTTTCATAGATCTCCTCATGGAGATTATAGGCAGGTGGAAGGATTTGGTCGGGATGTTTATCCAAGATACCCCTATGGTGGATATTGTGCGCCGAGAACGACTCTTGATCAGATGGAGCCTGTTTATTGCGGGGCAGAGGGACAAGGAGACACAACGGTTTTAGTTCTTGAAAAGGGGCCTTTGCGAGAGGGGGCTGTGTGTGGGCAATCTATGATGTTGTTGGAACAGATGACTGTGGGGGAGGCCATTGTGCGGGGATTTTTTGATTTTGACTTCTTTCACGAGGGACAGGGTCATACATATAAGTCTTGCCATTTTGAGCATCCAGGTGGGATTAGAGATTTGGTACATGTGCATTTTGAACGAGAAAGACAATAAACCCTTGTTTCGTTCGTACTATCTATTTTCTGGGAATGGTAGGAGGTTATATGCTAACACTTTTAGGGTCATTGCTTGGATTTTTGGGAAGTTTTGCGCCAGAAATACTCAAATTCTTTACGGCAAAAGCAGATCGGTCCCATGAACTTCAAATTTTGGATCGACAGATGGAAATGATGAAATTACGTCATCACCACTGGACGGAAGAAATTAGAGGCATGGGAGAAATGGAGGTTGCTCGACAGCTGTATGCTTACCCAAAGCGGTCTGGCATTAGGTGGGTTGATGCCTTGAGTGGAACTGTTCGACCCCTTGTTACTTATGCGTTCTTGATACTGTATTTAGGTGTGAAGATCGTACATTTATGGGAAATGGTCTGTGAGGGGCATATCCAAACCTGGGGAATCCTCTTGGCGCAAGGATGGCATGAGGAAGATCAGGCGCTTTTTGCAGCCGTCATCTCTTTTTGGTTCGGGCAAAGGTCTTTAATAAAGAGACCCTAGGCTGTGCTACTGGTATTGGTGCGATCTCTCATAAAATGGGCCCCAAATCTTTCTTGAAGAAGCGTTGTATACTCATAGAGATATGTGGCTAAGGCACAAACCCTTGCTTGTTGGTAACAAGACATATTGTGACAATTTCTTAAAATCTCCGTTAAGTTGAGTTCATATCCTAGGATTTTAGGGGCATGCGTCTTATAAAATTTAGGAAGTTTATCTTTTTGTGTTTTTAAGGCGGTATCATAGAGATCCTTTATGTCTTTTTCCATCTTTTCTAAATTACTTAAGGACACTTGGGCCGTATCATAACAACGACGACAGAGGGAAAAGTCAGGGACAGAAAAGCGATCTTCAGGGTTGGGATTGATGTCACATTTACTCATTTCATTTTGAGTTTTTTGGCCAAATCGCAAGCCTCGACATACGTTTTGGCACCACACCTTTGCGTAAGAATTGGGGCACTCAAAGCGTCCTTCTTTATTTGCTGTTTGGATACATTGGTTTTCACAAAAATGTCGTCGACAGGCAATCCGGAATTCTTGGTTGCTATCAAAAGAGGCAGATCTTTCCCAGTCAGCATATCCCGCGCTTGTTTTGCAATGTTCTGGATTTGCAACGAAGCCTTCTGTTCCTGAGGCAGATGAGAAACAGGGGCTTAGAAAGTAGGTAATAAATAATAGACATAGGATGTGATGTTTTTTCATAAAAGGCCTCCTTTTAAAGCTATACCAGTAAAAATATTCAGGTAAAACAAAAAGAAAAATCAAATGGATAGCACGATAGAGTTTTTAAAACGATGGGAAGGGTGCCGATTGAAGGCCTATAGGTGCTTGGGAG
The DNA here is from genome assembly GCA_964515175.1 of uncultured Holosporaceae bacterium. Lineage (GTDB taxonomy): Bacteria > Pseudomonadota > Alphaproteobacteria > UBA7879 > UBA5542 > CAIWGV01. The sequence continues at coordinate 19,495 of CAZEUR010000014.1, forward strand.
GGGCCCTGACCATTGGGTATGGGCATAGGATTATGCCAGGAGAAAAAATTCTCCATGAAATATCAAAAGAGGAAGCGTCTATATTGCTTAAGGTAGATATTGAGCGAGCTTATTTTCATCTTAGGCGACTTGTGAAAGTGTCTTTACACCCGGGGCAAGAAGTTTCTCTGATCTCTTTTATCTTTAATGTGGGATCAGGGGCTTTTCAACGGTCCATACTTCGGAGTAAAGTAAATAGGGAAGAGCACGAAGAGGTGCCTTCCGAATTCTTAAAATGGATTTGGGCAGGGGGCTTCCGACACAAGGGATTGTTGCAGCGTCGAGTTGAGGAAGCGGCCCTTTATGCGCGAGGGAAAGTATGAAGAAAAAGATATGGTTGGGAGTATTGTGGGGGCTATCTTGTTGTGCCCAAGAACGTGAACCAGATTTTTTCAATGAACGGACTACTGTGGTGGGGGTTGAGGAAAATGTGGTGCTGCAGGGAAGTCCTGCTGTGGAAATGAATACTCCTAAAACTTTTAACGAAAAAAAAGAAGAAAAAGGGATTTTAGTGGATGGAGAAAACTCGGTTTTTCCCCCACAGCCTATTGTTCAAGGGACCCCGCAGTACGGTCGTTCCGCATGGGGTGGGGGTAGTTCCCTTAACTTAGACGCCATTGGATGGAGTATTCCGGCAACCTTTATGAATGCGACCCTGCCTCAAAAAATGATGGCAAGGTCATTCCCAGACCCTAGGGTATTTCCATAAAAAAGGGGGAACTTAAAGTTCCCCCTCTTGGCGTATCCCTTCCTCAAAAATAGGGGAGTGGCTCCTATTTAAGCAAAAGGATCGGGCAGTTTTTGTGCTGGGGCAGAGGCTTTTACTCCCCCCGCTGCTCCTGTGGGTTTTGTTGCCGCAGGTGCAGAGGTCTTAATTGTAGGAGCTCCCGCTGGCACAACAGTCTTTTTAGCCACAGCTGCTGGAGCTGCCACAGGGTGTGGAGAAGGAGCCGCTGTTTTTGTAACAGTTGGAGCTGTTACGACTTTAGGCGCAGGGCTTGATGGTGCGGCTGCTTTAGAAGAAAGCGGAGCCCCTGCCGTAACCGATTGTGTTGCTGCAGACACTGGTTGTTTTACCGTTGGGGTCGTAACGAGAACAGGTTGTGCTGCTGGGGCTCCCGCTGCCGATTCTGCGTTTACATTGTCGCTGATATCTGCTTCGAGAAGTTTCAAGAGATCAGCTTTGTTGAATCCACTTTCTTTTATTCTTCTTTTGATTGAGGCGGCATCTTTTTCTTTTTTGTACCGTAAAGGTGTCGTGGCAGTATCTGCTGATGCGGCACCTTGATTATCAGAAGGTGTTGCGGCTGTTGGATCAACGGTGGCTGCGACATCAGATTTTGCTGCATCTGCTGCTGTGTCGTCCTGAGTATCCGCTGTTGCATCGGCAGCATCATTGGCGACTGCTGCGCCATCCTGATCATCGGTTGGTATTGCATCTGCTGACGCAATAACTGTATCTGCTTGTGCTGCGGCATCCTGATCATCGGCTGGTATTGCATCTGCTGACGCAATAACTGTATCTGCTTGTGTTGCGCCATCCTGATCATCGGTTTCTGTTGCACCTATTGAGGCAATTACGACACTAGAAGAAGCAGTGCTAGAGGTACTTTTAAGAGTTTTTAGTTCTGCTTGAATAGCTTTAAGCTCTTCAGCTCTTTCCTTCGCTCGTTGAGCCAAACGAGTTGCTTCCCATGCTTCTTCCTCTGCTGCTTGTAGAGCTTCGCTCACTTTTGTACGAATAGTCTTCGTGCGAGAGAAAGAAGAGGTAGTTGCAGAAGAACCTTCGGCAGAGGAAGAGTCAGAAGGGACAGCATTAGCTATGGGTGCTGCAGAAACTTCTATCTCTGAAGCGGCGGGACCACTTTTTAATCCCTCTAGAAAATTATGTAGAGTCAATTTTGAAGAATAGGAGGGGACTCTTTGTCCGTGACCTATTTTTCCAATCGCCCAAACGTCAAACAGCAGATAAGACAGTTCATAAGGGAACCAGCAGAATCCTGAGCCTTCAGGGCCAGAATACCCCCACTCTTCTGACCAATGGTTCTGAACAAGGAACGCGCCTTTATTTCCATTATCAAATTTGACATTGTCATCAAAACCGAACATGGCCAGAGCATGCCCGCCAATTTTTCTTCCTTTTGGTTGGGAAACTTTTCCATCTCTGCCTACCCTCAAAAAATTTTCATAGATCTCCATCCCAAACACAACAGGTTTGTTTTCCATAAGAGCAGCTTTGATGTTGTCAGGGTCGCTCGGGTCGATAGAAGCAAGCTCTAAAGAACCAAGAAGCATGTTCTCCCGGGCTTGTTCATAAGCATCGGAGGAAGGGGGGCGGTTGAATGCAGCAGGATTGTAGGGCCATTTACTTTCATCGGCAACACCTACGGTCTTTAAGGCCAATAATCCACTTGATAAGCTAGCTCCTACATCTTGATCTGTAGTGCCTTCTATATTTCTTTCTACGTAGTACATGAATAGAGCAGAAATTGCAGCTTTCTCAGCGTCTGTTTTGTTCGGGTCCAGAGCTTCGGCACATTGAACGGCTTTTTTGAGTGACCATCCTGTACAGGCGCCTAAATCTCCTTGATCTCCACACGATGGAATGCCGGCTAAAATGTGTCGGGCAACAAATTGGATGCTTTTTTCTCTCTGATGCTTTGTTACATGGGAGGTGCTAAATAAAGCTTTTAAAGTTGCGGGTTTAGGGGGAAGGCATCCTAATCGAACAGATTTTTCTTTTTGACCGTCTAGGGTATGTACCCATGTGGTAAATTTTGTTGTAAGCAATTCTAAGACATTCTCCAATCCTTCCTCAACATCTTCAGCAACCCCTGTTAAGAGTGATAAGAAAGAGTTTTTAACTGAGGACCCAAGATGATCCCAGAATTCCTTTGCGATATCTGTCGCAGAACTCGCTTTTAAAGCAGAAGCTTTATGTACCGGTATTTGGAGTTCTTCAGGTTGTTTAGATAGGCTTGGCGTAAGAGGGCGATTCAGGGAAGATGGTAGTAGTTCATCCCCCGCGCTCGCAGCCCCATGGGATAGGGGAATAAGAGACACAGAAGAAAAGAAAACCAAAAAACCTAATTTTTTCTTGAAAGAAAGTGATGCCATAAAGCCCTCCATATTTTTTTATAAATTTTCAGTGCGCACTTCGCAATTTTATTACGCACTACTCAGTCAAGTATCTTAAAAAAAAAATGGAAAGGCAATACAATTTTTGGATAAATTTCAAAAAATATTTTGGACAGAGAAGAGGGTCTTTAAATAAGCCTAATTACCTCAGAAATCGTGCCGATTGCCTTGTGAGGAAGACCAGGAAGTTAAAAGCCTTATCTATTTCTTTTTCCTTAAGAATGTGGGAATATCCATATCTTCTTCTGTCTCTGTTTCAGAAGATGTGGGGCGCAGCGTCAGAGACTCTTGGTTCAAAGCCTCTGTTGCAGGTGCCAGAATCTTTTGGCTTTTAGAGGTCTCTTCAGGTGCTTTTTTGAATCCTAATTTCTCCAAGAATGAGAGGGATTTTTTGGGAGACGTCGGTGCAGCTGTTGTGGGGTCACCCATGTCTTCTAAACCCCGATCCACAAGGGAATTTTCAAGAGAGTCTTCCATTTTTTCTACAAGATTTAGGGTGATGTCTTCCTCTACAAAGGACTGAGTGGGCTCCTCTAGGGGAATATTCTGAAAATCAAGTTGCTTTTGAGCTCTGGATTCAGAGGAGGTCTCCGTGTGGAAGGGGCTTTTGACAGCGTTAGGAGTATCGCTTTTCTCAATACCTGTGGCGACCACAGAAACACGAATCTTACCCTGCATGCGGTCATCAAAGGTGGACCCAAAAATAATATTAGCGTTTTTATCCACTTGTTCCCGGATGTGATTGGCGGCTTCATCCACCTCAAAGAGGGTCATGTCCATGCCCCCTGTGATGTTGATCAACACACCCCGGGCACCCCGCAACGAAACTTCATCAAGAAGGGGGTTGGCGATGGCCGCTTCAGCGGCGGCAATGGCGCGGTTCTCGCCCTCGGATTCACCGGTTCCCATCATGGCTTTACCCATTTCACTCATGACCGTGCGGACGTCGGCAAAGTCAAGGTTAATGAGGCCTGGCATGATCATAAGGTCAGTTACGCCCCGAACGCCGGAATATAAGACATTATCAGCCATGTTGAAAGCCTCTGAGAAAGTGGTCTTGGCATCAGCGAGGCGGAATAGGTTCTGGTTGGGGATTACGATGAGGGTATCCACATGCTTTTGGAGTTCCTTGAGGCCACTTTCTGCAGTCTTCATGCGGTGAGAACCTTCGAAAAGGAAAGGTTTTGTCACAACACCCACCGTTAATATGCCAGCTTCTCGAGCAGCTCGGGCAATGATGGGGGCAGCCCCTGTTCCCGTTCCACCGCCCATACCGGCTGTGATGAAGAGCATGTGAGCGCCTTTAAGAAGATTTTCGATTTCTGTGAGGGTTTCTTCAGCGGCCGCACTGCCGATATCGGGTTTTGATCCGGCGCCCAATCCTTGAGTGAGTTCAAACCCTAACTGAATTTTCCGAGAAGCCAGATTATCCTTGAGAGCTTGGGCATCTGTGTTGGCGGCAATGAATTCAGCGCCTTCCAGATTTGATTGAATCATCCGGTTGACGGCATTGCCGCCAGCTCCTCCAATACCAATTACAAGAATCTTTGGCCTTAAATTATCAAATTGAGTTTGTGATGTCATGGATAGTTCCCTCTAAAAATTTTCTTTAACCCATTCTACAGCGACTCTCATCCAAGAGGAGCCTTCCATCGAGGCCGGCCTTCCTTGTTGGAGGTCTCGTAGTGCAAAAAATAAAAGTCCCGCACATGTGGAAAAGGAAGGGTTGTGAGCTAAATCGCTCATCCCACTTAGCTTTAAAGGACGCCCCAAGCGTACCTGTTTTCCCAATACTTGGGAAGCTAAATCCCGAATGCCGGGGAGCTGGCTGCACCCTCCCGTCAACACCACACGTCTACCTGCTATTCTATACATATCACTCTTCTCAAGTCTAGATTTTATTACCTCTAAAATCTCCTCCATCCGGGGTTTGATAATGGCGGTGACGACGCCTCGCTTGATGGTGAGGGCTTGACCTTGGTTTGTGTCTCCCAATTGTGGAACAGTGACAATGATTTTATCATCTTCCCCTGTTTCGACAGCGCTTCCATAAAGGGTTTTGATGCGTTCTGCTTGAGTGCGAGAGGTGGAAAGCCCATGAGCCAAATCGTTGGTAATATGGCGACCTCCCAAGGGAATAGAGTCTGTAAAAAGGGGCATGCCTTCAATGAAGATGGCAATATCTGCTGTGCCTCCTCCAATATCGATGAGGGTGACACCCAAATCCCGCTCATCTTCTACTAAGTTGGAGAAGCCCGAGGCGAGAGGGGATGAAATGAGGGTGCGCAAGGTGAGGTGGCACCTTGAAATGCAGCTCACTAGGTTGTTGACCGGACCTTGGGACCCTGTAATCACGTGAAGTGTGCCGGATAGATGAGATCCTATCATGCCGCAGGGATCTTGGATGTCCTTGTGGTCATCAACTTTATAGTTGATGGGAAGGGCGTGAATGACTTCAAAATCTCGAGAGGCGTCTAAAGTGGTGACTTGGGAGAGAAGAGCGCTTACATCCTCATCTCCGATGACTCGTCCTCCGATGGGCATGGACAAATTGATGATTTCTGAAACTAAATGGGACCCGGAGACATTTACAACCACGTCTTGAATGGTGAGACCTGCGGCTTTTTCGGCAGCATGTACCGCATTGAGAACAGCGGTTTCAGTGGCCTCCATATCTGTAATGATGCCTTTATTGAGGCCTTTGGAGGCATATTGACCGGCGCCTAAGATATGAAGATTCCCACTTTGAGGATCGCCTTCCGCAATGAGGCAGGCAACTTTGGTTGTGCCGATGTCAATGGCTGTTAAAATATTTTTCTGATTTATCAGAGACTTTCGCATTTTTATATGAGGACCATTTTCTTGGGAATACGAAGATCAATTGTGGTCTTTGCTTTTTCAAAGATATGTATTTCTTGTTCTAGCCTTTCAAGAGAGGCCAGACTTTGAGCCAAATTATCTTCAGGCAACAGGATTGTTAAGTTGTTTTGTAGTTTTAAGTTCCACCGCCTATTGCCTACCCGAATGGCAGCGGTGACAAGTTTCTTGAGAGAGGGAGTCTGGTTCAAGGCTTCCAAAAGCTGTTGCGTGAATTGGGGTGCACCCTCTCCAATTACGAGGGGAAGATTCCCATGGGTTTCGATGGCAGGAACAGGAATTTCCGCCCCATCTTGATCAATCAGATGTATTTTTTGATTGTGTTGCCACAGAGCTAAAGGCTTCCGTTCCGTGAGGGTGATATAGAGGGTGTCAGGCCACCGACGTTCGATGACCACATCTTTGATCCAGGGGAGCTTCTTGAGCCCAGTGTAAGCCGCATCCAAATCTAACGTAACCATGGGGTCATTGGGAGAAATTTTGAGTATGTCAAAAATTTCCTTCAAAGTTGTTTTGAAGCGCCCCTTGATCAGGGTGTTTTTAATGGTTAGCCCATAAGAGGATGTTTTTTGGGAAAAGAAGAGGGAGAAGCTGTTCCAAGTTCGAGTAAAGGTGCCATTGTACCAGAAAAAAAGAATGAATAGAAAAGAGGTCCCTATCCCTGCCAATGTGAGTTTCAACAGGGGTCCATTTTGGGCTGGCGCAACGCTGGATTTTACAGAGTTTAATCGCGACATAGCCTATCCTCTATGAGTTTAAAGATGAGGTCATCAAAGGAAATACCCTTGTACCGGCAAATGTCTGGAACAATTGATAAGGGAGTGCATCCGGGCAATGTGTTAAGCTCCAAAATACAGATGTCACCATTTTCTGGGTTATAGCGGAAGTCTGAGCGAGAGAGAGACTCGCATCCAAGCGCTCGATGGGCCCGCAAGCTGTAGTCCATAATGCGATCATAGACATCTTTGGGGATAGGCGCTGGGATCAGGTGTTCTGTCATATTATCCGTGTATTTATTCTTATAGTCATAAAAGCCTGATTTGGCACGGAGTTCGATAACGGCTAGAGGTTCATCTCCAAGCACTGCACAGGAAAGCTCATACCCTGGAATGTACTCCTCCACTAACACTTTTTCTCCAAAACTCCATTTAATCTTATTCTGAATGGGGGGCTGCCCTTTCTCAATAATATATACACCAACACTGGACCCTTCATCTATAGGTTTTATGACATAGGGGGTATGCATTGGATGCGTATCTTGAATGTCCCCCCATTCAAATACCCCGCCTTTGGCGCAGGGAATGCCAGCACCTAGAAAAAGCTGTTTGGCCACAGGTTTGTTATAAGCAAGAGTGGAGGCAAGTGCCCCAGAGCTGGGCGCATAGGGAATATCCATAATATCCAAGACTCCCTGAAGACGACCATCTTCCACATAGGAGCCGTGAAGAGCTAGCAAGACGATGTCGGGTTTTGGAGTCAAAAACCGGATAAGTTCGGCCATGTCTCTTTGCAGATCAAGAGATCTTACTTGATATCCTTGGCGCTCAAGAGAATCTAAAAATCCTTTTCCTGTGGAGAGAGAGACTTCTCGTTCAGAGTTCCATCCCCCCATGAGAAGCGCTACATTAGTTTGACTGGGGATATGAGGAGATTTTTTTTTCATTTATTTTACGCCTATTCGTTTAATTTCCCATTCAAGTATCACACCGGAGGTTTCCTGAACTTTTTTTCGAACTTCTTCTCCTAAAGACTCAAGATCTTTGGCGGTGGCGTCCCCCGTATTGATAAGGAAGTTGCAATGTTTTTCGGAAACTTGAGCGTCCCCTTTTCGAAGGCCGCGACAGCCAGCGGCATCAATGAGTTTCCAAGCGCTTTGATCGGGAGGATTCTTAAATGTGCTTCCTCCTGTTTTGGCGCGGATTGGTTGGGTTTTCTCTCGTTGCTCTAATATATTGTTTAAATTTTCCTGGATCCTTTTAGGATCTTCTTTATGTCCCCTAAAAGTAGCCTCAATGACAATAGCGTGGTCGCTTACTTTGCTGTGACGGTAGGAAAATTCGAGCTCTTGAGGCAAATAAGTTTTTATATGACCTTTTTGATCCAAAACTTTACAAGAGACAAGACAATCCTTCACTTCGGTTCCATAGGCCCCCGCATTCATTTTAACGGCACCTCCAATGGTGCCAGGAATGCCCACAAAAAATTCTAGCCCTCCAACACCATGCTGGGCTGCTTCTAGTGCCACGGTCCGATCGAGCGCACCGCCTCCTGCAGTTATTTCTGAGCCGTTTATGGCGATGTTTGTAAAGTTTTTTCCAAGTTTAATGACCACACCAGGTACCCCTCCATCACGGATCA